>NZ_JAUSYS010000002.1 GCF_030817015.1 Arthrobacter sp. V1I7 | reverse complement strand
GTTGCTGGCAAGCTTGCTTGCTCGGCGGCCGACGGAGGCCTGTCTACCCGCAGGGCAAGGGGCGGGAAATTCCCGGAGGAAATCACGACGCAGGAGCGCCGGAGGGACATTTCCTGCGCCGCAGGCCCCGGTGGAGCTTGCGGAACCGGGGCTAGACGGGGTGGAGCGGACGCCTAGAATCCGCAGGACAGCAACCAAAAAACGTCGAAGACGTAGACAAGGGCCAGGGCGGGCCGGAGCCCTGCGACGGACAGCACTGGACACCGACAGCCGGCCGCGCCAGCGGACGCCCGAAAGCAGTGTCCGTGGTCCCGCGGTGCCCGCCCGTCTTGTGGGAACGCCGTGGCAGGATGGGGTCCATCATGGACAGGCGGTTGCGGCGCGCTCCGGACGCCGAATGGGTGCTGATGTACCGGCTCGGACTGAGCCGGCAACGCATCGCTGCCCTCGTGCGCGTTCCGCCCGCCGCCGTCGGATACCACCTGGTCATCGCCCGCCGCCAGGATCCGGGACTCGAAGCCGAACACCAGGCCGCCGCCGGCGCCGACCCCGTTCCTTCCCCCTCCCCCTCAGACCTTGCCCGGTTGGAAGAGGTCATCTCCTGGGTCGCGGCCGAAGGCCGGCTCCCTGACGGCCGTTCCGGCGACCGGGGCGAACGGTCGATGGCTCGCTGGCTGTCCGGGCGCCGGCGCGAATCAGCCGAAGGGACCCTGGACCCGGCCTACCGCGACGGCCTTGACCGGATAACCGGGTGGCCCGACAACCGCCGCAAAGTGGAGGACGAAGCGCGGTGGAACGAGCGGCTGGCCGAGCTCGTGGCCCACCGCGAGGAAGGCAACGACTGGCCGCGCCACCACGACTATGACTCAGAACGTGAGCAAACCCTCGGGGTCTGGATACACGCGCAGCGGTACAAACGCCGCCGCGGCGAACTCGAGCCACTGAAGGTCAAGCTCCTGGACGATGCAGTCCCCGGGTGGCAGACCGGGCGGACCCGTGGCCGCCCTCCACGGCGGTGACCGGAAGGCCGCATCTCCAGCGGGCCAGGAAGTCAGGACCGCTAGTAGACTTACATCGGCTCTCCAGTCCCCCCAGCTTGGAGAGCCGGGAGCCTCCGCGCTTGAGTCCTGGACTCGCGCGGAGGCTTTCCTCATACGCCCC
Source organism: Arthrobacter sp. V1I7 (assembly GCF_030817015.1). Classification (NCBI taxonomy): domain Bacteria; kingdom Bacillati; phylum Actinomycetota; class Actinomycetes; order Micrococcales; family Micrococcaceae; genus Arthrobacter; species Arthrobacter sp. V1I7. The sequence continues at coordinate 159,986 of NZ_JAUSYS010000002.1, read as the reverse complement.
AGCAGAGACACGTTGCGGCCAAGCAGCAAACGACCCCACCAGGTTGTGCCCACTGGGGGCAGGTGGAGCCCTCCGCGCAGCTCAGAGCTGTCCCCACTGGCGTACAACCCGTCCCCTATTTGATCGTCGGAACCTTCGATAGTTCCTTTGTCGGGGGCACGATGTAGAGTTAGTGAATCGAACATATATTCGAATAAAGGTGTGTTGTGGGCGTTGTTGTCGGTCCCCGTGTGATAGATGCGGGCGCATCGTTGTTGTCGGTGCTGATATCTCCGGTACCCGTCGCGGCGGGGTATCCGTCGCCCGCGCAGGACTACTTCGATGGCCGGATCGACCTGAACGAGCACCTGATCAAGGACATCACCAGCACCTACGTCGTGCGGGTGTCCGGGGAATCGATGGAAGGCGCCGGCATCAGCGACGGCGATGAACTGATCGTCAACCGGGCCCTGGAACCGGTGGACGGGTCCGTGGTCGTCGCGGTCCTCGACGGAGAGCTGACCATCAAACGGCTGCGGATCACGGGAACCGGGGTAGTGCTGCAGGCGGAGAACCCGGCCTACCCGGACATCCGGGTCCCGTCGGTCTCGGACCTGGTCATCTGGGGCGTCGCGACCCGCTGCTTGCATCATGTCTAAGCCTGCGGTGATGCGGCGGCTGCCGCAGATCGCGCACGTTGATGTGAACTGCTTCTACGCCTCGGCCGAGCGGGCATTCAACCCGTCCCTGGAGGGCCGGCCCGTCATCGTCCTGTCCAACAACGACGGCTGTGCCGTCACCCGCTCCCCTGAAGCAAAACGCTTGGGCATCGCCATGGGTGAGCCATGGTTCAAACTCGCCCCGCGGGCCAAGGAATGGGGACTCGTTGCCCTCTCGAGCAACTACGAGCTCTATGGCGACATCAGCGCCCGCGTGATGGAACTCCTCGGCCGGTACTCGGCCTGGCTGGAGGTCTACAGCATCGACGAGGCCTTCCTCGGCGTCAAAGGCACCCCGGACCAGCTGCTGGCCCTGGGCCGGGACATGAAGGTGGCCGTGCGGCGCAACGTCGGGGTACCGGTCTGTGTCGGGATCGCGCCCACGAAGACTCTGGCGAAACTGGCCAACAAATGGGCAAAGAACAACCCTGCCTTCAACGGGGTCTGCCACTGGGACTCCGTGCCCGCCGCGGACAGGGAGTCTCTGATGCGCCGCCTGTCCGTCATCGAGATCTGGGGTGTCGCCGGCCGGCTGACCAAACGGCTCAACGCCCTGGGGATCCATTCGATCCTTGACCTGTCCCGGGCGGATCCGGTCATGATCCGGGACCGCTTCTCCGTGGTCATGATGCGCACCGTACTGGAACTGCAGGGCACCCCCTGCATCCCTATGGAGGAAGAACGGAGCGGCCGGGACCAGCTCATCTTTTCCCGCTCCTTCGCCACCCCCATCACCACCGCCGCCGGGATCCAGCAGGTCATGAGCGTCTACGGCCAGCAGGCCTCGGCACGGCTGGCCAAACACGGTCTCCAGGCCAAAGTCCTCACCGCGTTCGCCGGCACCTCACACTTCAACCCGAAAGACACCTCCTACCCCTCGGTCTGCGTGCCGCTGCCGATGCCCACCGCGGACCCGGTCCTGCTCACCAAGGCCGCTCACGCACTCCTCCCCCGCATCTGCGAGGGCATCAGGTACGCCAGGGCCGGGATCATGGTCACCGATCTGAGGCCCACCGGAAACCAGACACCCCTGGCCCTGTTCGAGAACCCGCACGAGGAGCGCCACGTCGGAACACTCCTGGAAGATATCACCCGCCGGTACGGGCGCGGCTCCATCGGCCTCGGCCACGGCGGAATCCGCGGGGGGCCGGACTGGACCATGAAACGGGACATGCTCTCCCCCCGCTACACCACCCACTGGGACGAACTCCCCCTCGTCAAAGCCGCCTAAACCAAACACGCCAGCACGACCGCACCACGAAAGAACACCACCCCATGACCACGACCGTCGAAGCTCCCACACGCGCCAATGACCTGCAGGTCCGGACCGACCCGGCAGGCAAACCCCTCGCCATTCGGCACGACGGACGGATCTGGCTGGTCGATCCCGACACGGAATCCCGGCACTGGTACGGAAGAGATGCCTGGTGGGACACCCGCCGCACAGCAGCCGTCGGCAGCGGCGACCTCGTCAGCATCGAATACTGGCAAGTTCAGGTCCGCTCCGGCACCCATTCGACCCTCCGGACCGCCACGCTGCGCCGGGAACCGCTCTCCACGCATTGGTTGCTGGAAAACATCAGTGACGCCGACGAAACAACCGACGAAGAGTGAACGGCCAACCCATCAACGATCAGACATGGGCAGCGATCCGGACGGAATTCACGCTGCCGACCCTTCAGCAGGTGCACCGCCGGCTCTCCGGGCTCATGGAAGACCCCGAACCGGTGATGCGGCAGCTGGTGCGCGTCTTCATCGACGACGGCACCTTTTGCCCGGGATTCCAGTTCCTCCCCGGCGGACAACTCCGCCCGCAGGTCATTGCCCTCTTTCAACGTGCGATGGAGCTGCAGATCCCACACAACTACTTCACCGTCTGGATGGTCACCCCCTCCAGGGAACTGGCCGGAGCCCGCCCCGTCGACCGCCTGAAAGGCGGCCCCGCTCCCCTGCTGCGCGCGCTGGAATCCTACCGCTGGCGTACTACCGCTGGCGTACTACCGCTGGCGTACTACCGCTGGCGCTAAAACTGGCTCTTGACCACGCCGGCGGGGTGGGTAGCGTTGGCCCATGGGACTCATCTACGACAGCCCGGACCTCGCGGCTCTGACGCTGACGCGGCTCGCCGCGGAAGAATCCGAAGGACCCGGCGCCCTGGAGGGGCGCATGCTCGACTATCTGGGCGACATCGAGCAGCGCAACGGCACCGCCTTCCTGGAGCTGGTGGCCATCACCCTCGCCCGGGTCCACTTCAAATCCCTGGACGTGGCCCGGGCCACCGGCGACGATCCGGCAGCATTGCTGGACGCCGCCGAGATAGAGGCGCTGGAAGCCCTCGATGGCGGCAGCTAGACCGCCGTCCGGGTCCGGGCTGCCGGCGGACCTTGTCCCGCCGCTGAAGGTGGCCCTGGCCCGGGCCGTGGCGAGGATGCCACGAGCTGGTGCGTTGCCCGGGAGCCTGTCCTATGAGCCCAAATGGGACGGTTACCGCTGCGTCGCGATCCACGACGATACCGGGGTGACCCTATGGTCCAGGCAGGGCAAAGAGCTCGCCGGGTACTTCCCCGAACTCACTGCAGCTCTCGCATCAGACGTCCCGCCCGGGTGCGTGGTCGACGGCGAAGCCGTGATCTGGGCCGGGGGGAGGCTGGATTTCTCGGCATTGCAGCAACGCCTGGGCGCCGGCCCCAGGACCCTCCCCGGACTGGTTCGGCAGACTCCGGCCAGTTACGTCGCCTTCGATGTTCTGGCCGTGGCCGGACATGATGCGAGGGCGCTGCCGCTGAGTCAGCGGCGGGCGCTCCTGGAAGAACTTGCCCGCGGGTGGGCGCCTCCGCTCTCGCTCTCCCCCACCACCACCAATCCGGACGAGGCGGCCAGGTGGCTCGAAGAGCTGCCTCACACCGGGATCGAGGGACTGGTCATCAAAGGCAACGACCAGCCATACACACCAGGTGCCCGTTCCTGGCTGAAACTCAAACACCGCGAAACCCTGGAAATCATCTGCGGAGCAGTCATCGGGCCGATCACCGAACCCCGCGAGATCGTGGCCGGGCTGGTCCTGGACGGGGAGCTGCGGATCGTCGGTAGATCCACGCCCTTGAAGACCGCAGCGGCGCGGGAACTGGCCCGGTGGCTGCAACCACCCGCCGGCGCCCACCCCTGGCCCACGACCGTGAAAGGCACCACCCTGGACCGGTTCAACCGCGACAAGAAACCAGTAGCGCTGACGCTCGTAGAACCCCTGGTGGTTGAGGTCTCCGCTGATACGGCATGGTCTGGCCGGTCGTTTCGGCATCCCCTCCGAGTGCACCGGGCCAGGCCCGAGCTATCCCCCGCCGGCCTCGTTCTTCCCGAAGGGTTGCGCTCTGCCCTTTGAGGGCGTTGCCCACTGGCGCAACATGAGGGTTTAAGTTTCCCTGCTGCGGATGTCCATGGGCATCTGCTTAGGCTGCTGCCTTCCGGGCAGCAGCCAGTGTCTCATAGAGCTCAAATAGCAGCGTTAAGCGCCGCTCATCCGTCTGTACTGACCTGCGGCCGAAAAACGCACGATCCACTGCCTTATCCAGCGCTGCGTGTGCCCTTATCAAATCCAGAGGCATTGCGTCCGGGTCGTACATCTGGGCCAGAGAGAGACTGGGGTGACTTTCACGGGCATTTTGGACGGCTTCGCCGGCCGCCACGATTTCCTTGCGTAGTTCGGGGGTCACCGCCGGCAAGGGAAGTGTGTTCCATACACCTAGCTTGGAGAACCGCAGATCACTCTTGATTCGGCCACCAACCGTCTTTTGCCAGACGACGTATGCCGTCGAAGAGATCACTGCGAACATGAAGCCGTCGGGATCATCAGCGACAAAATTGGCGTCGCCAGAGATCGTTGCCGGCGCTAACCGCTTAGCGGTGAAGAACAAACGCCGTTCCAGGACATGCCGGGGAATGCAAAGGTAGTTGGTGTCGGGCTGGGCTATTTGGCGGAACAGCCGCGCCATAGTGGCGTATTCGCGTGTAGAAGCCGCATCACTTGCCAGGCGGAATGCTTTCACGCGCTCCAACCGCTCGCGCAGCAGGGGCGAGTTCTTAAGGTCGGAGGGGTCAAGATCGACCATCCAGAGGCACCACCGGGGAATATCGTGCAGCAGCTCCTTAGTGCCGACAAAGGGACGAACGTACTTGGCAGCCGCGGGATCACTCATGAACTCCGCGTATTCATCGGCGCCGATGAAGAAGCCACCGCCATCTGTGGGCTTACTGCCGTACCGGACCTCCCCCAGGGCTGGGCTCAGCGGCTTCGATTGCGGATAGACAACCACGGACGGGCCTTCAACCAAATAAGGCGAGATGTTCGATACTTCCCTCATAACCGGCTCGCCCTTGATACTCGGGTAATCGAACAGCACCTTGCGTCCAAGCACACCGCCACGTGAGAACGCGACGATAACGACGTGAACAGAGGCTTTGCCACTTGCCTCAGATGTCCAAGCAAAAGTGCGATGGGCAAAATCAATCTCGAATCCGCGGCCCAGGATCGGACCCCACAGCGGAGCTACCTGCTCGCCTTGGCAAATGGAAGACGTGGAAACGAAACCAATTCGTCCCTTGTGCCCGCCCATGTAATCAGCAGCTTTGATGTACCAGCCGCTGACGTAATCGAGGCTGCCGTGATAGTGCTTTTTCCCCCAAACCGCTTTCAACTCGGCCGTCTGCCGATCAGTCCGGAGGCTGATTCCAATGAAAGGCGGGTTGCCGACCACAACAACGTTGTCCCCGGCGGGCAGTACAAGGTTCCAATCGAAGCCAAGGGCGTTGTCCCTGACGATCTTTGCGGAAGTGGTCAGAGGCAAACGATCAGGAGCCGACCCAACCGTCTCCATCATGTGGCGGTTGGCTTGATGGTCAGCAATGAACAGGGCGACCTCTGCGATCCTGGCCGGCCACTCTTCCAGCTCTATCCCGTGCATCTGCGCGAGGCTCACCTTCAGCCCCATATCTTCCCCGAGCAAGACCGTCTGACCGCCACCCGCCCGGAGCTGCTGCAGCTGCTCAATAATCCTTAGTTCCAGCGCCCTCAATTCCCTGTAGGTGACCACCAGGAAGTTTCCACATCCACACGCTGGGTCGAGGAACTTGAAGGACGAAATCCTGTCCCATAAGGCATTCAGACTCTTTACGCTGAATTGTGCAGCCTGGAACTCGGAGTGGAGCTGGTCAAGGAAGAGCGGCCCGATAGCGCGGAGGATGTCACGTTCTGTTGTGTAGTGCTCTCCCAGCCCTCGACGGGTTTCCTTTGACTTCACGGACTGGAACATCGACCCGAACACGGCCGGGGAGATTAACCCCCACTCAAAATCGCAGGCCGACAAGAGCGCATCGCGCATGGTTCGGTCAAAGTGAGCCGTGGGAATGACTTCTGTGAAGATCGACCCGTTCACGTAGGGCAGGCGCAGGAGCATCTCATCTGTGCGGGATGAGCGATCAATCTGAGCAGTGTCAAGGGTCTGGAAAATGTGTTGAATCCAGGAGCCAAGATCCGAACCGTCTGCGGCGGTTTTGTCCGCGATGATCTGACGAAATAAACCACGTTCAAGTAGGCCAGTGTCTTCCCCGAACAACAAGAAGAGAATGCGGGTGAGGAACACAGAGACGTGATGGTCCGAGAGCTTGTCATCCGTCAGCGCGTCGTAGAGTTGCGCCATTTTGGTGACTGCTTTGGCGTTAGCAGCTTGCTCCGAAACGGCAACGGACGGCTCCCGCGTGTAGCCGGCCATCCAAGTAAAAAGACCAATGCGGTTCGGCAGGGACTTCAAGTCAAACTCATGTGTGACCTTTGGGGTCACGGATACGTCATGGACGACGAATTTATTGAAGTCGCAGAGGACGATCAGCCTGGGCAGGTCTTTGTCGTCCAAGGAGTCCAGATAGTCGTAGGCCTGATCAGCAGCTTTGCGCAGGTCAGCACCACGTGATTTCTGCTCGACCAGGAGTTCACCAGGCCAGAAGACGTCGATGCGCCCGGACCCTCCGGTAGTGAAGCGGCTCGCGTGATGCTCAAAAACTACGAAACGGCGGGCGTCGATCCCAAAGGCGGCAAAGAACTCCGCCCAAAACATCTGGGTGTCAGCATTTTCCCGGCTAGCATCGCTCCACCGCCGAGAGAAACGACCCGCGTTGGCTCTTATTTCTGCCAGAGAAAGCTTTGACGCCACACCACACCCCATCTGAGAACCACAACAAGTCGAGCCAAATCTATCCCAGCGACTGGCGCCTAAGAGCCGTTGCGTGCTGTTTCGCACGCATGGGTAAGTGGGGACCTGCCGGGACCGATCGGACGGCCCCGGCAGGATCTAGAACCTGGTTAGAACCAGGGAGAATGCCAGGCGGCCAGGATCCACCGCAGAACATTCATGAAAGGCTCAACATGACCCAGGGGGCTGACGCTTGCAGCGCTTACGACATCGGCCGCGCCGTAGGCATCAGCCGGCAGTCCGCCCCCGAACGCTGGGTCGACAAACAATAAACCCATGCCCAATCTGGTCAGAGCTGGCAGCGGATAATGTGCAACTGCCGGGCCTTACCGGAGGCTGATTTCATCAGCCTTTATGTCACTTTGCGGAAACCCTGCGGCCCAGGAATGCGATGGCCTGTAGCTCGCCGCGACTCTCCCTGACCCGCATGTAGCGCTTGATCTTCTCCCCTGCATCGGCGTCCGAGAGGTCTGCAACAAAGGAGTCAACCGCCTGACAAGAGCCGGATGAGTCGATTACTTCTTGGTCTGCTTCGTACGCCGCCGGCTGCTCTCTGCCATGGCGATCGAGGTCGCCGTAGGAGCGGGTTTCTTCGCTAAGACCTTCGCCCGCTTGGTCTCAGTTTCCTTGTCCTCCACCACGGCGTCACCCTGAAGCATGTAGACCTTGCGGAGCTTTTCCGTTGTAAACGACACCAGAGTCCCCGGGGGGCCTACTGGCCGGCGTATCGTGTCCAGCAGGTAGGCATTCTCGAGTTCCTTGGTTCCGCGGGACCGCATGGAAGCGCTGATGCCAAAGCGGTCAGGAAAGTTCTCGGTAGTGAACCAGACTTCGCGTCCCTGTGGGGCATAGCGCAATGCCTTAAGGAACTGACTCTCACTGGGCTTATACCCACCCTCCTCCAAGAGGATCAACAGCATGGCCAAACCAGAAGCACTCAGCTGCTGGAGCTCACCCGAGGTCCACAGCTTGCTCGAAACCTTAAAATACAGGTCACGCTTCAGCCCACCCCGAGAATAGGCCGTCGACGGAACCTCGTAGTCGGAACCGTCACCTGACTCATCGAGAAGAGTTACCCTCGAGGCCTCACCATGCACTTTGTCGAGCTTGATGAGCCGGAGGCCATCCAGAGTCCGCAAAGCGTTAGCGATTCGCCGAGCGCCCTTACCGGAAGGATCAGGCAGACCCAAGAGTTCGGCCCACTTCCGCGCAGGGAGCTTCACGTCAAAGGGCTTTTTCGCGCACTTCCAGATCAGGGCGACGTAGAGCATCACAGGAACAGCAGCACCGCGGCCGCCTCCGCCCGAAACCAACCTTTTTAACGGCGCATCCTCGTCTGGGTTGTCATTGCGGACGAAAGAGTTCCGGATCGGCACGGCTTTTCGGGCGCCTACGCTCCCGTCTACGACCTTGGCTATTGCTTTGGAGAGCTCAAGCACCTGCGCCAGGGAATCAGCCTGCTGAACCACTCTCGTGGCCTGACTCAATGCTTCAACTTCCCCTTCGGCACCGACTTTTTCGGTTGCTGACGACGAGGCTGCTTTACGGGCATGCACGGTAATCGTAATGTCCTATCTTCTTCTAAGGTCAGCGACGAACGTACTCCTCGACTATAGTAGCGCTGCCTGAGCGGCTAGCGTGCCTACAATTTTGCAACAACAACTATCGATGGGTCTTCTAGCCCTGTAGGAACAGGGAAGCCACGCTTTCTTATGTGCTAGCGTTGTTCCATCGAGTTGCAACGTTGATGTTTGCAGCAGGAACTGAGCACTCGAGACGCACGAGCCTGGGGTTGGTTACCCAGTGTCTTGCGGAGAAGCGTTATCGGGGCCGTGCCGCAGATGCGCTTAAAGTAAAACAGCCCCGGACGAACTGATCGGATCGTGAGATCTACAGGACGTTTATCCAGGGCCTTCGTCCAAAACTATACCCACAAACCGACCTGCATGTAAAACGCCGGGAACGAAGAGTAGGAGTGATGTGTCCGTCACCACGGAGTACGACCACGAAGCCGTGTGTTCAGTCTTGCCAACGGAACGGTTCGAATCCTATCTCGTCGCAATGGGGGGAGATCAGGAAAAAGCCTTGGCCCTCTATGCGTGGAACACTGCAGTCAGCGCAGCCCTTTGGGGAGTCCTAGGACACGCGGAAGTAACCGTTCGGCATGCAATTGATACGGCGATGCAGGGTCGTCACAAGTATCTGAAGCGTTCCGGTGATTGGATGGACGATCCCGCGGGAGAGTTCAATGACCGGACTTGGTATGACCTAGAAGACGCCCGCGAATCGGCCGCCAAGAACAGGGAGCGAGACGGCCAGCAGGTAACGCGAGGCCACATCGTAGCCGAGCTCTCTTTCGGCTTTTGGCGCTTCATGCTGGCGAAAGAAAACGAGGACATCTTCGGTGGTGCCATTACTCGCCGGTTCAAGCATGCACCTCTACGTACCTCAGCTAAGGACATGGACTACCTTCGCACTCTAGTCGTGCCGCTGTACAAGCTCCGAAATCGCATCGCCCACAATGAACCAATCTGGAACACCTCGTCCCTCGTAAACCGGCATTATGATGCGCTGAGGATAATCAGCTATGTCGACCCTGATCTCAAGCTCTGGGTGGCGACAAATAGCCGATTTGATGCCGTGATGGAAGAACGCCCTTACTGAGCTGCACCGCCACGAACATGACCACCGCTACGGCTCACAGGGGCTGACAGAGGCTGCAACTATGCTCTCCAGCATGCACTCCTTCACCCGCCGCGGACTGCGGTCACGCCGCTTTCCGGAAGTAACCCGCCAGGACATCGCTGCCTTCCTCGCTCTGGACGAGAACAAACAATTCGAAGACTTGCGCACTCTCCGCACCCGTGCAGCGCACCTGAGCGGCGGCAGTCTGGGCGCCTACACCGCGCTCTACGTTGGCGTCATCCTGGTTGCCCTCCCCTTGCTCGGCTCGGCAACAGCATCATGGCTGGGACCCTTCGCCTCATCTCTGTGCATAGCCCTGATAATCCTTCTCGCCGGATGCTGGATCGCCTACTCGTTCGTCCATGACCAGCACGACATGGCACGCGCGGCCACCCGTCTTGCGTTCTACGAAGAAGCCCTCAAAACCCAAATATGAAATCAGCCCCTGAGAACCAGGGCTGATATCCGAAACTGCAAAACTCTTCGCGAGATTCAACTGGACCTCGAGCTGCAACCGCTACGCCTATAGGAGGTACCGGTAAACCGTGGCGCGGGAGACTCCGAGCATCTTGCCAATGTCGGAGGCACTGACCCCTTTGCCCTTGAGTTGTCTGGCCCGGGCAGCGGCCGCGTCATCGACTTTGCGGGGCCTTCCGCCGTGGCGGTTGTTGGCTGCGGCGGCAGCGAGGCCGGCTCTCGTGCGTTCGATCATCGTGTCGCGCTCCAGTTGCGCGAACGCGGCCATGATCGTCAGCATGGCGGTGCCCATGGGCCCGGTCGTGTCGAGTCCTTCGGTCAGGGACCGGAAGCCTGCTCCCCTCTCCCGGATGTTCTCGATGATGTCCAGGACGTGCCTAGTGTTCCGGCCCAGGCGGTCGAGCTTCCACACGGTGAGCACGTCGCCGGCCTCCAGCCGGTCCAGAGCTCGGGACAGCTGAGGGCGTTCAACCGTGGAACCGCTGACGCCGTAATCGGAAAAGGTCCGGGCTGCGCCGGCTGACTTGAGTGCAGTGAGCTGCAGATCGAGGTTCTGTTCCGCAGTGGAAACCCTTGCGTACCCGATTACAGCCATGGGCTTCCCCGTATTCTCTTAAAGCCGGGCAATTTGCCGTTGCGAGACTACCCGTTATTGGACGGCATTCTGAGAATTCAGAGGGGCGTGTTGAATCTCCAATTCCTCGACATTCCTTACGCCATCTCAAAAGCGGTCCTGCCGTCTCAGTAATGGATCGTTATCGAGACGAACGGAAACCGAGCTGGCCCATCAGGCGATACCTTCACTACCCGGGCCGTGGAAAATGCAGACCCACAACGGCGCCATCGCCCAGCGGGACTGGACTACTGAGGAGTGGACCTAGCAGGGGGCCATGCACCCCTGCTGCCGGGCCGCTGTCCGCTTCGCCGAAGGAAACGAACGTCGACACGATCATCGGCGAGAACTTCGACGAGACGTCCTGGTGAGCCCGGCGCGGGGCCGCGTCAACGGCTTCCGGCCGGATGGCGGGCAGCACGCTACCGTCGAGAATTCCGACACGGTGGTCACACTCTCCCCCACTGCCGAGCGTATGCGCTCCATCGCCGCACGCCGCAGCGGGCAGCTGATCTGGAAGGAACAGCAGGACTTCTGGAGGCAGCAACCGCGTCAGCAGCGATCGAGATTCTGGAGGTCCTTGCCCAGGCTGCAAAGATCAGCTGCCGCAGGGACGGCAACGAGATCGTCTTCGTCAGCGCCGTCGACGCCATTGGCTCCCTGATCGTCAGCGGGGACGACTTCCTGGATCCAGACGGCCCCTGGTTCAAGGACCGCAACTTCCAGAGAGCGGTGCGCCGCACCGAAGAGGACCTCGAGGCGGCGGAGGCCTACATCGACCGTTGGATCGACATCGACGTCAATGATGCCATCGCCAAGGCCCGGGCACGGCTGGAACAGGAGACCACGCCGGACCTGGCCGCTGCTCCCCTGACGCCTGGCCAGCGCGAACTACTCGTCAAGGCGCCCAAGGAGGCGCACTCGATGGTGCCGGAGTTCATGCACCGCGGCTATCCGGCAGAGGACGTCGAGCACAGGCAGCTCCAGGACGATCTCGGCAGGTTCCTCGGGTACCACGGCCCGTCCGCTGGCTAGGTCTCCAACGGCCGGCCGCGCGGGACGCTGCCCGGGTCTGCGGTGAACATTTCCCCGTTGTTGTACTGACGCTCCAGCGCCTCAACCTCGCGCTCCACGGCGGCGAGGATGAAATCCGAAAGCGTCCTTGAGGCGGTCAGGTGCCGGGTCGCCATGTAGGTGGACCGCATCCGGGCACCTGACTCCTTGGACTGGAAGAAGCTGGTCTTCCGGTACGTCTTCTTCTCGATTACCGGCGGCTCGGGGTCCGGCTGCCGGAGCTGGAACTGTTGCGGTGCCTGCTGCGCGGGAGGCACGTAAGCGGCGGGCTGCCGGGGCTCCTGCTGGGAGGGCTGGGCATAAGTGGACTGCGGCACAGGTTGGGCTACTGGCTGCTGCGCAGGGGCATGTTGCACCGGGGCGGGCTGGACTTCAGGTCCAGCCGGCGCCGAAGTTGGCTCCGGTGTCTGCTCCTGGGCCGACGGTGCGTGGTCCTCCGGTTCAGCGGGCGAATCGTGGACGACGTGCAGCGCTGCGTGCTGCGGCTCTTCCTCCTCAACCCGGGTCATCTCGGCGATGACGCTGGTGTTCCTGGCCTTCTTGAGCCCGCTTTTCTTGCGAAGGGCCTCAAGGGCGATAGGCGTTCCGCCGCGCTCAGCGGCCGGTCCGGGGCGGGTCGTCATGACTGTGCACCTTTCCAGATCTGGGTGGCCAGCTGGACCAGGTCGGCCCGGTGCGGGGCGGCTTCGGAGCCCCATGCCCGCAGCGGCTGCGAGGCGGCCTGCGCCTTGGCGAACACTTCGCGGTCCTGCAGCATCGGTTCGAGGACGAGGTCGCCGAAGTTGGCGTTCACTTTCTCGATCCAGTGCATCTGGTCGGCGCGCTTCTTCTGCTTGTTGACGATGACACCCAGGAGCTCGATGTTCTCGTTCAGATTCTCCTGGACCTCGGAGATGGTGGTGACGATCTCGGAGAGCCCTTCGACGGAGGCAACTCGCGGCTCAGTTACCAGGAGCGCGTGTGTTGCGGCCGTCAGTGCGTTCACCGTCAACAGGCCGAGTGAAGGAGCACAGTCGATCAGGACGATGTCGTATTCCTCGGCGACGCCTTTGAGGGCGATACGCAGACGGTGCTCGCGGGCCATCATGGAATCTCGTTCACGGGAGGCCAGGTTCCGCTCGGCCGCGATCAGGTCTAGCCGCGGGAAACTCTCGTTCTTGTCCGCCCGGGGCTGCCAGGCCTCCCCCGCCGGCATGATGGCGTCGCCGGCGACTCCGGCCATGATTTTCTGGTTGTTCGCCTCGTCACCGTAAAGGACGTCGTTGAGAGTGAACTCGGGCGCCGTCACGCCCAGGGCGGAGGTCACGTTGTATTGCGGGTCGGCGTCGATGACGAGGACCTTCTTGCCTAGCGTCCTGGAAAAGACCTCAGCCAGGCCGGTCACGAGGGTCGTCTTGCCGACGCCACCCTTCTGGTTGCAAACGGCGATGATGATTGCCGGCATGTCTTGGGTACCTTCCGTAGCACTGCTCGTAAAAACACGGCGCGGCAGGGGGCCCACTTGTGGCAGGAACTCATCGCCGGCAACCGATAGAGCCAGACTAGCCGCGCCCGCTCTGATCCCCGGGAGCCACGCGGCGTGTCGACGCAAATGGAACCTTTCGCGCGAATGGCACGATTAGCGCAAATGGAACCATATGAGCGATTGAGGTAAGGCCGTAAAAAGTACCATTTACGCCCGCGCCACCCATGGCAGGCCTCTTGCGCATGGACCGCCCGGCAGCGTTTCTGCTAGGGGCTCCGCAAATGGTTCCATTTGCTCTAGGGCGCGCTTGCGCGTTGACCCTGGGACTCGTCTCTGAGCACGAATGTATTGGTTCCATTTGCGCCCGCTGCTTATGACATGGCTGTGTTACAACGACGGGCGAAGAGAAAGAAGGCCGTCACGCCGAGCATGCGCAAATGGTTCCTTTTGCGACCGTCGTCGTGGCTGCGCTGCGTGCGGGTATGGTGGCATTTGCGCCCCAAGGCCTCCAAGAGCGGCCTGCACCCTATCGTGGCATTGGGCTTGACGCGGCATACGGCGCCGCGGCATGCAATGGTGGCATTTGCTCAAGTACTGCTGCCGCCCCGTCATAATCTCTTTTGCGCAAATTGCGGCATAAAAGAATTCACCACCCTAGACGCACAAGGTTCCTTTTTCGCCAAAGGGTGGTATTTGCGTATGGTCCGGCGCGGGCGCAAAAGGGGTCTTATGCGCAATTGGTGGCATTAGCTCAGCGGGTTGACCGTGGCCTGCTCGGCATCTAGGTCGGTATCGCATGCGCAGCCTGGTCCGGCGCACTTGGCGAGAGACTGACGACCCTCAACCGGCTCTGCCATGGGGGTGACGCCGGCGGCTTGAGCTGGTGCAGTCTGTGAATGACCGAGACGCAGCTGCGTAGCGGGGCACCCGGACCGCGACGGTCCCCTGCTGAGTCCGTGGTACCGCGCTGGCGGAGAATCGAGCGCAAATAGAACCCTTAAGCGTCGGGGAATGGTTCCATTTGCGAACGCTCCAACAAGATAGCTCAACCCCGGGGGAGTGGAGCAACGAGGGAGGGCCCTGGGCCAGCATGCGCAAAAGGTTGCATTTGCGCCCGCGAGAAGGCGAGGCCTTCCCTTGGTGATCTCTGCGGGAGTGCGCCGGCACGGGTATTCAGGCCGCAGCCTGGCTAACAGCGGGACTGCAGGGGGAGTGGGCCGGCGGTGCCGGCGGGGAAGGGGACTCTGGTTATGGTGCCATTTCCGGAAAAGGAACCATTTGCGCTTGCCTTCACGCAGGTAGCTCTGCCCGCGTCGGAGCGTCACTGATGTGCTGTCTTCGAGCCCCGAAACCAGGTGGCTCGGCATCGGGGAGTGGGAGAGCGGCTGCCCAGGTTGCGGCCGTTACTGCACTGCCCGTCAACGGAAAAATTCGCGTCAGGTCACCGATCCGTCAAGCAAATCAGCTGGCCCTGGTGAACGCCATATCCGCCAGGGCCCACTCGTCCGGCGGACCCTCGAAAGTCTCCCATGGGTAATCCTCGCCGGGGGAGAGGAGCTCCGCGACAGTGTTGACGTTCTTGGACAGCCATTCCTTCCAGAGGATCCGTTCGATCTTGTACTTGTGCAGCTGCGCGGCCACGGCTTCGAGGACGCCGAAATGCTCGGCTATGTCCGTCAGCGACGTCGTTGCCACCACAGACCAGCTCCGGTCCGTGGCCCGGGAGACCATGTTCCAGGCGGCCATCACTTCGAGTGCCTCGGCGACAGCGGTTCGGGAAAGCCTGGTCAGTTTCACCAACTCGGCCGTTGACAGAGCGGGGGAGTGCTCCAATGCCTCGTATACGAAGGCGGCCGGCAGGCCCAGTTCCCGGAAAACAGGCCTCAGGGCGTGAATCTTGCCCTTGCGCCAGGCGAGGTCTTCGGCCGCTGACTTCACATCCTCCGGAACGGTCAGCATGTAGAGGTCACCCTTCGTGCCGCGGCCCGATTCGACATGTGTGACCAAGGGATCCGTCTCGCCGCGGAGCTCCCTCAGGTGCACGCCGACGGTTGTGTGATCGAGGCCGGTGGCGACAGCGATGGATCTCACGCCGAATTCGATGAAACGGGATGCCGTCATATGGGCTGCCTCCCCCAGCGACCTCAGCACCATCCTTCTCGCCATGCCGGTCCTTGAGTCGGCGTAGCTGTGTTCCTTCAACCGGAGCGCGTTTCGCCAGGTCCGGATGAACCGATGCTCTGCCTCGGGATTTGAAGAGACCGGATTCCCTTGTATCCCTTGGGGCTGTGTATTTGGCTGGCTTGTGGGGGATCTACGGGCATTGTTCTTTCCTTCGCTGGATCCCGGGTTTTTCCGCAGATAGTCGACGGCTTTCAACCAGTCCCGGCGCAGTGCCGGAACCCGGTGACGGGAGGCGTAGCGGGCGTAGAAGGATGCCAGGCCGGGCCAAGTCCCCTGCATCATCCGGCGCTCGACGTCGAAGAATTCCAGGCCGGCAGCCGCGGCCCCGGTGACGATGGCCTGTCGGGCCTCGGAATCGGAGGCATACCGGTTCGTGTCGTACAGCCCGGTTTGGGCCATGAGCTGCATGGTCCGGGACATGGGCCCGGCTGGGTGCTGGATTCGGGGCGTCTCGCCGGTGGCGTGTGTGGACGTGCCTGCGAGACGGAGTGCCTTGATAGCGGCGATCTCGCCTGCCAAGTCGGCGTTCATGGTTGCCCAAATGGTGGCTGAGTTGGGCCTGCGGGCTATGTCGTAGGCCATTGACAATGACATGGCGAGTTCCTGGTGGCCGCCGAGCTTGTGCGGGGAGCCGGGGGTGCGCATGCAGCCATGCAGAAGGTTCTGGTGCGGGGTCTTGTCCAGGCTCCGGTGCCGGGTGCCGAGAGCCTCAACAAGATCACGCGCTTCGGAGAAGGTCACCCGCTTCTCGAGCGGGATATATACGTGGCGGCCGCCGTTGGGGGAGTAGTCCTCGATCCAACGGGCCCCACAGCTGTGCAACCAGGCCTGGACGGCGCGGACGTCAGCCTGGACCCTGTCGACACCGGCGACGGAGGAGTCGAAGTCGAGAAAGATAGCGGTGCAAGTGCCGTCTTTTCCGAAGATCCGGACCGCGGCAGGGAACGTGGGGAGCGCCTCTGTCAGGGTCCGTTCGTGTTTCTGAGGGTACGTCTTGCCGACGTCCCGAGACAGGCGAACTCTGGGTTGACCTGCGAGAAGAGGCGCCAAGGCAGCCCACGCCTGTGCGGGGCTGTACGCGGAGGATTGCCCGTGCGACACGCCAGCGCTGTATATGGCTGGCAGCACGCGGGCGTGCTGTTGTACGATGATGCTGTTCCTGTCGAGGGAATGAATGAGGACCGATCTTGCAGGATCGGTTTTGCAACACAATTGAAGCCCTGTGAAGGTCTTCCATACGATTCACGATCTGTTCGCCGGCAAGCTTCCCGGATCGTCAATCTTCAGCTTCGAAGGCCCGCCTCGTGCGGGCCTTCTTCTGTTTATGAGGCTATGCGGATGGGCAGTTCCTCCTGGTGCGCGAAATGATCCAGCAATGCCAGGTCTTCGCGCAGCGACCGGTCGACGGCGGAGGAAACGTAGTCAGTGACAGTCATGCCTTTTGCGGCAGCGATCATTTGAACGTCCTCCGCGGTCTTGGCCTGCGTGCGGAAGCCAATGTATTTGCGGAGGCCCTTGCTGGGCCGTCCGCCTCCACGATTGATTACTGCGCTCATGGTCATGTCCTTTGAATCTCGCACAACCTGCGGTTGTGGCTGCTTCATCGCTGGTGCTACTCGCAGTCGATGACCGTAAGGTTTCTGTTTACAGCTATCGACTGAGTCGAAAATAGCACTGCCTCCAGTGGCATCCGGGGATTTGTTTACAGAAAACGGCCCCGCGTGTCGTGCCGCACTTATCTCGCGCCCTGACCACCCGGGCTGAAACCCTTCCTCCCCGGCGGCCCTGCAGCCCACCGCGCCGACCTGAGTAGTTCCTTCGGCGGCCCCGCCGAACCGAAAGATTGCCGTCGGAACTGCTTCATTCGGACGCGCCAGGGGGTGTGAGCATCTCACGGACGGCCACGGACGGCCCTCCTTTTCCCTGACGATGACAAGCACTTCGGAGTCCCTCTTGATATGGTTGGGCCCGTTCTGCCCGGGATATGCTGAACCTTGAACCAGCCTAGAACATGTTTGAAACATGTTTCAACCCAGCCTATCCCCGTTAAAGCTATTGAAGGGTCATGTTGTTGTGACGCAAGCTCTGCGTTCCCTGTCTGTAACTACGTCTGAACAGGCTTTCCGCGATGCATCCGGTGCATTCGCAGCATTGGAACTGCCAGGCGGCCTGACTCTGAGTCTGCTTCTGGGCGTCATCGAAGACATCCGCGGCAAGCGGATCCGGATTCGTGCCACCGAGAAGTTGGTCGGCACATCCGTCTGTGGTCTGTGGCTGCCGGGGGCGAAGATCGAGTGGGTGTTTCATCCACCGACGCCCTGGGAGCTGCAGCGTCAGCAGTTCATTCTTCACGAACTTGCTCACATGGTCCTGGGCCACGACACAACACCCGGTGCGGGTACCGTCTTAAAGAGCGGCTTTCGTGGCCTGTCTCCGGAGATCGTGCGGAGGGCCCTCATGCGGACCGAGTTCCGGACCTTAGAAGAGGCCACGGCCGAGTACCTTGCTGATCTCATGGCTGAGGCGTTGAGGGCGGGGCCTGGTGAACCGGGCGCCTTCGAGGACGTCTTCGGCTAATGGAGATCATCGCAGCGGGGCTGATGGTCAGCCTGACGCTCATCGTCATCGCGTCACGCGGCCAAGGTAAAGACACCAGCATCCTATGGGCATCGGTGCTGATTTCCGTGTCCATGGTCCTCAATATTAACCCTGTATACCTGCGAGCAGACGGCTGGGTCGGCGGGGGGAACTATGTGGACCTGGGAGCAAACCTTCTCCTGCTGGCGGGCGTCTATTTTCTCGCCCGGGCCATTCATCGGGCTGCACAACCGGCATCCTACGGCAGGCGATCCTCGTACGACGTGTCGGCTAAAGCAGGACTTGTGGGCACGGCGATATCGGCAACCATTCTGTTCATTCTGATCGATGCTCCTGTTACGTCGACGTCGTTCATGCGGGATTACGGATGGCAGTGGGCGGCGGGCCTGTATTCGGCCGGGCAGTATCTCTACATAGGCGCGGTTATGGCCGCCGCAGGCTGGACCTGCGTGCGCTTTCGGAAGGCTTGGACCACCGGAATCTACAGCGCAGCGTTCGCGCTCGTTGGCTTGGGGTGTCTGTTCGCCGTTCTGTTCGTCGTTAATGTGCTCGTACTCGATGCACTTCACGTGCTCGGTATGGTTGAGGCACTCTCCGCCTTTTCCGGAATATATGCGGTGTTGAATTCGGCTACGTTCCTTTTTCTTTGCACCGGTATGGCGTTGCCTCCCGCCAGCCGCAAAGTCACTGCCGTGTACGAAACGGCGCGAACCAGCTCGGTGCTTGCGGGCCTGGAACCTGTCTGGGGGCAGGCAGTAGCCGGGAATGCCGGGCTGACGCTGGACCTTGGTGTGGTTCCGAAACGCCCGGACCGCCGGCGCAGCGAGCTGCACCGCATGATTGTGGAGATCCAGGACTCCCTGGCCCGGGATCCCGAAGTAAGAGACAGAATTGGTGTCGAAGGCCTCGGAAAATTGGCCAGCGCCTCCGAGCACCTCGAGCGGTTGTCGTGGCGTCCTCGCTGAAGGCTGTTGCCTGGGCCGGGTTACTGGGTGCTGCGGGCGCCATTGCAGGTGCGGCATGGGCAGCCCGTCAGGCGACTTCAGCGACGTATAGGCGCCGCTATGGCATCGTCCCTCTAGCAATTTCCGATAACGAGATCGAGCTCCCAGCCACGAGACACACGCTGGCGCCGGGGCAGTTCGGTCTACAGCTCTCGGCAGGCGGCCCTCCGGCCGTCATCGGTTCGGTCATATCCACGCGTGACGGCAAAGTCACACGGCGCCTCCTTCATCGGCCCGCGGGCCTGTCCCTGGAGTCCAGGGGACGGTGGAGTGGCATCGTATCGGTCGATCCATCGTCCGTTGCAGCTGACGTGCTCGAGACTTTTGTCGAGACAGCTCTCGGCCCAGCCCCTGCGTGGATGATCGACCGGGCAACTGACCGCTGGGCCATTCATGTCCATGGGCAGGGAAGTGCCAGGGCACAGACGCTGCGTGGGGTTGAGAGCGCATCGCGTATGGGACTCAGCTCATTGGTCATCTCCTATCGGAACGACGGCGAAGGCCCACGCTCGGGGGACGCTAGATCCCATTTGGGCGAATCGGAATGGCGCGATCTAGAAGCAGCTCTTCGGTTTGTTGCGGAGCGCGGCGGAACTGAATGTGTGGTGTTCGGCTGGTCACTCGGGGCAACAATGGCTCTAAATACCGTGCAGCGGTCATCCTTGGCGGAGATGATCAAGGGCCTCATTATGGTCTCGCCGGTTTTGGTCTGGGAGGACGTGCTGCGTGCCAACGCCCGCCATCATCGCCGACCACAACTCCTTGGCTCACTCATAGCCCGGCTCCTGGCGCTCAGCGGATTCAGCAGACTGGCCGGCCTCGAGGGGCCGTTGGAGGTGCGCGGTGCTGACCGGGCCAGATTCCACGGCGCCGTGAGTATCCCGGTCCTGATCCTCCACAACAGGAATGACTGGTCCGTTCCCTTTGAAACTTCCGTTCGCTTCGCGCAAACCCACAAAGACCGGATAGAACTCGTGGAGTTCGACTGTTCCGGACACACACAAGAATGGAATTCCGACCCGGTAGGGTGGAATCTAGCTGTCCGCCGCTGGTACGAATATTGGTTCCTGCCGGGCCCGGCCGGAGAACAGGCTGCGGCAAACAGCGAATGAAATTGGATGGGGTTGAAGTTATGGTTGGCGGTGACAGTCCCCGCGATCGGCTAGAGCGGGCGGAGACCCTTGCTCGCAAGGTGAACCTCCTCCTGGACGTCGTGGTTGCCGAAGGCGGAGAACCCTATGAGTTCGCCGACATCCAGGCAGGCGTGCGCGAAAACGGGTACGAGCTCTCTCGAACGCGCTGGTGGCGAATTCGCTCCGGTGAGTCACCCGATACTGTCCCCAAAGAAGCCCTGGTTGCGATGGCCAAATTCTTCAAAGTGGAACCGGCATACCTGACCGATGAATCCGGTGAACTTCCGGAACGAATTGAGCGGGAGCTGCAGCTCCTGAAGAAGATGCGCCGGAACAAGTTGAAGAACATCGCGGCCCGAACTCTCGGGGACATCGACATTAAGACCCTCGAGGCGATCAACGCACTCCTGGACGACGTGGACACTTACGAAAGCAACGATCCCGAGTCTGACTGAATCATGTTTGAAACATGTTTCGGTCCTGCTATCGTGGACATGTGCCCACCGCGATAAGTTGTACGCCCGCCCACGGAGCACCGGCATACCGCCGGCCCGCCCCGGGACAGTCGCGGTCACATGCCTTGGACGTAGCTGGTGTACTCCTGGGTCAGCTCTCGGACCCGAGCGGAGTGAACCATATAGACGACATCCTTGCCGTGGCGCATACCTGCCGGGGGGTCGGTCTGCACCAAACCCACCTTGGCGAGAAAATCAAGGTGTCGGTTCAGGCTTGGTCGGCTGATATCCACCGCAGCCTGCAGACGTCCAATGGTCGACGGGCCGAGCATCGACAGGCGGCGCAGGATATTTACCCGGGCACGGTTCCCCATAAGACTGATCGCCACCTCAACTTCGGGCGGCATTTTTGGTCGAATCAAGCTTGGCATGGATCCATCTTGCCTGACGCAATGGCGAACCAATGCCTCTTTTGCCGACTCACTCTATTACTAAGCAATAGAGTTTATAACGGCTTAAGTCTGTGGCCCGCATGAAGCCGACGGGACTGCTGATCGGAACTGCGGTTATTGTGCCGATGCTCTTTCTGGGTTTGGTCCTGTCGATCGTTCTGCTCTTCGGGCCGGCACCTGCTGCGGCCGACTGCGGCCCGGCCGCTTCCGTCGTCATCGACGGCAACACCAAGGTTGAGGGCTACACCCAGGAGCAGCTGAAGAACGCCGCTGCCATCATTGGCGCAGGCAAGGCACTGGACTTGTCTGTCAACGGGCAGATGATCAGCGTGATGGTGGCCCTGGGGGAGTCGGGGTTGCGGGTGCTGGATACCGGCGACGGCGCCGGTCCGGATTCGCGGGGGTTGTTCCAGCAGCGGGACAACGGCGCGTGGGGCTCTTACGCAGACCGCATGGACCCCACCACGAGCGCGACGAACTTCATCAACGCCCTGCAGGCCGTGGCCGGCTGGGAGCTGTTGGAACCGACCATTGCCGGTAACAAGGTCCAGCGCAACGCCGATCCCTACCACTACCAGAAGTACTGGCCCGAAGCCGTCAAACTCGTCCAAGCCCTCTCGAACTCAAAGTTCTCCTTGCAAGGCAGCGACTGCGCCATCCCGGGACAATCCGGCGAGGGGGATGACTACCCGTGGAAGAACTCCCCGACCTGGTTGCAGGTCGGCGCAACCTCGGCCAGCACTTCGCCGCTGGGCATGTATTACCGCGAGTGCGTGGACTTCGCCCTGTGGCGGGTGAACCAACAGATGGGGTCAACCAGCGCACCGTTCAAGTTCCTCAACGGCACGTTCCGTCCCGACGGGAAGGGCCTCGGCTCGGCCCTGACCTGGAAGGCCGGCTGGGATGCCAAGGGCTGGGCTGCCGGCAACACACCCCGGGTCGGTGCCGTTGTCTGGTACGCGCCCGGCGCCGGGGGAGCGGACCCGAGCTTCGGCCACGTCGCCGTGGTCAAAGAAGTCAAGGACAACGGGACCTACGTCGAAGAGGGCTACAACGGCAACCCGGCCCCGGCGGACCACAGCTACTACACCCGGACAGTGGCCAACGCCGTCCCCTCAGCTTTCCTGTACCTGCCCACCCAAGAGGAGAAGAAGTGAAGAAGCCCTTGACCCTGCTCGCCGTGGCGCTGCTCTGCGCGTCCTGCGCACCGATAGCGAACACGACGCTGACACCGGCGGAATCAACCAGCCAGCCAACAGCGTCCGCGCCGGTCTCACTGAGCGCCAACAGCGGACCCCAGGCACCGGGCGGCACGATCCCCGCCACCATCGGCATCACCTGGGATCAGGCCAGCAAGGACCGCGCGGTGGAGGTCGCCGAGAACGCCATGACGGACTTCGCCCGCCCCGCGGTGGAGGAAAAGCAGTGGGCCAATGACCTGGCCCGGTGGCTGACCCCGCAGGCCACCGCCGACTACTCGGCAGTGGACCCGGCCAACATCCCCGCATCCCGCGTTACCGGGACCGCAACCCTGAGCGTCGATGAAACCAACGGCTTCGGCGTCATGGCAGCGGTCCCCACCAACGCCGGGACCTACACGGTGCAGCTGCTCCGCACGGGCAAGGACGCCCCGTGGAAGGTCAACCGGCTCACCCCGCCCCCGTCCTAACCGCCGCACCTCCATCCCACACACGTAAGGAAGAAGCTCATGGGCACTACACAAACCGAGGTCATGGCCTTTCCCAACATCCGCGCCATTGTCCGGGACAACGGAACCGCCGAGGTCGTCGTCGCGGGCAACTCCCGCATCGTCCCTGCCGGAGACTCCGTGCAGGAACTCCGCAACAACGCCCTGGCCCTCATCGTGGGCGAAGCGCAGACCCTCCAGCGCCCCGTTCGGGTCCGCATCGAGGACCCCGAAGGACACGGCGAACTCATCGTCCACCCGGACAACAAGATCGAATCCGTCTCCTACGAGCCCGCTCCGGCCCGCCGCCGGGCAGAAGCCCCCGAAACCACACCCACGACCGTAGCGCCGGCCGTCATTGATGCCGTCCCCGCACCCGCATCGGAGCCCGTGGCCGCTCCTGCCACTGCAGCACCGGTGGACGCCCGACCGTGGACGCCCGCCCCCGCGACGGCCACCCCGGAACCGCAGACAGCTGCCGTTGTTGAGGAAGCCGCGCCGACCCGGCGCAGCCTGAAGGAAACCTCATTCCTGGTCAGCGCCCCGGTGCTGGAACCTGCCACCCGGGGATGGCGCGGAACACTGACGCGACTGGGGCTCCGGATGGATCCCTCGGCGGAAGAACTTACCGAACGGGAAGACATCCGCTCGGTCAGCCAGCACTGGCCCGGTCCCCGGACCATCGCCGTGGTCAACCGCAAGGGCGGGGCCAACAAGACCCCCACCGTCGTCATGCTCTCCGCCATCCTCGCCCGTTACAGCGGCGCGGCCACGGTCGCATGGGACAACAACGAATCCCAGGGCACCCTCGGATGGCGGACCGAAAAAGGCTTCCACGACCGCAGCGTCCTGGACCTGATCGATGCCTCCACCGAACTGCTCTCCCCGTCAACGAACGCGGCCGAAATCGCCAAGTTCGTCCACCACCAGACCGCCGACAAGTTCGACGTCCTCCGCTCGGATGAAAACGAAGAAGGCGACCATGAAGTCACCGCCGAGGAAGTCGACATCGCCCACCAGGTGCTCACCCGCTATTACCGGCTCGTGGTCATGGACTCCGGCAACACCGCCCGGGCCGCGAACTGGCGCCGGATGATCGACCACACCAACCAGCTCGTCGTGCCCGTCACCGCAATCGAAGACCGCGCCGAAGCCGCCAGACTGACGCTGCAGACCCTGGAATCCCGTGGTGGCCACGATGCGGAGCTGGCCCGCAATGCCGTAGTCATCGTCTCGGAGTCTACCGACGCCAAGCGCAGCATGAGCGGCGAGGCGCTGAAGCGGGCCAAGGACGAGGCCCAGCGGATCGCTGACGGCTTCGCCCCGTTCGTCCGGGCCGTCGTTCGGATTCCTTACGATCCGGCCCTGGTCAACGGACCCATCCGATACGAAGCCCTCCAGCCCGCCACCCAGCGGGCATGGCTGGCCGCCGCGGCCGCCGTCGCCGCAGGCTTCTAAACCACCCACTACCGGACACCGAAAAAAGAAACCATGCAACAGTCCCTGAACCCCTGGATCACCCGCCCGGCCGCGGCCGAAGGCGCGGACACCGCAGCGCCGGAAGCGCACACGCCCCCTGCGGCCGTGATCAACGCGCCGCTCAGGGGAATGGTCGAACCGGACGCCGCAGACAGGCTGGGCCGCCGCACCGTGGCTGGCTCTGCAGCGCTGTGGGTCACCGGCGCCCACGGGGGTTCCGGTGAAAGCCGCACCGCTGATCTGATCGACGGGGCACGCATCACCGATCACTGCTGGCCCGTCCTCCAGGACGGCAGCAAGCCGCGGGTGCTGCTGGTCTGCCGCGCCGACATGCGGGGACTGACAGCGGCCCGGAGCGCTCTCACCCAGTGGGCATCAGGCGCGGCACCCGCGGTTGATCTGCTCGGCCTCACCGTCCTGGCCGACGCCCCGGGGAAGACTCCCAAAGCACTTCGGGACTTCGCCGCCATCGTCGGCGGGGGAGCCCCCCGCTTCTGGACCCTGCCCTGGGTAGAAGCCTGGCGACACGGGGAATCCACGTCCCCACCGCCGGCCCGCGAGTACCAACGCTTCATCACTGACTTAGCCGCCCTGTCTACCGACACACTCAGCACCACCAACTGAAAGGTCTCACCATGAACTCCTTCTCCGCACTTGCAGCAAGCGTCATCCCGACCCCGACCCCCGTTGTCCCGGAACAGGCCAAAGGCCTGCTGACCGTCCTGAACTGGGCCTCCGGCATCGGACTGGTCCTCGGCGTCCTGGGCGTGATCATCGTCGGCATCGGCATGGTCATCCAGCTCCGCCGCGGCGAAGGCGGCGAGTCCATTGGCAAACTCGGCTGGGTCCTGGCCGGCTGCATCATCATCACCGGCGCCTCCGGCATCGTCCGCGCCTTCGTCTAAACCCGCAACTACCGGAGAGGTTCATCATGAGCGAATCCACCCAAAGCAGTACCGAACGCAGCCCGTTCACCAAGCCCGGATTCATCATCTCGGCCGCCCTGGTCGTCGCACTAATCGCCGCCGTCGTCGTGATCTTCTTCCTCCCCAAGGCAGACAGCACCGCCCAGCCCGCCCCGGCCTCATCAGCGGCCGGTGCCTCCTCGGCGCCATCAAAGTCAGCCGACGCGGCGGGAAAGAGTGTTTGCGGGCTGCCCTCAAGCACGGAGACGGCTCTGGGCGCAGCACCGAAGTCCAAGTGGGAACTCGTCGGCAAAATGGCAGCCCCCACTGACCCCAAGACATTGGGGCCGGGGCTGACGGACGACAGCGGATTCAGGTCCTGCTTTGCTCACTCGCCAACCGGCGCCGTCTACTCTGCCGTCAACCTGGTGGCCCTTGGCTCGTCCAAGTCACAGCAAATGAATATCAAACTGGCAGACAAGCTCATGACCCCCGGTGCTGGGCGTGACGCAGCCAAACAGCAAGCAACGACGTTGGATCCTTCCACCGGCTCAAGTGACACCGTTCAGGTACGAGGGTTCCTGCTCAAGTCGTACATGCCGACCGAAGCCAACGTTGATCTGGCTTTTCAAACCTCCGGCGGAAAATTGTTTCACGCAGTTCTTCCGCTCCAGTGGCTCGATGGGGATTGGAAAGTCAAGGTTTCCGATGCCGGACAGCTCATAAACGAGGTTGCCCCGCTCAGCGACATGAGCGGCTTTATCGCATGGGCCGGGGTCTGACATGGCCGAGTGCGTTCCCCTGGATGTCATCTGTCAGGGCGGCAATGCGGTTTCCGGGATGCTCGACGACGCCATTGGCAATTTGGCCAAGTCGATCACGGAGGGCATGAGCCAGATGGTGACGACGCTCTCCACTTTCTGGGTGTCCATGCCCACGGCCAACCTCGCATCCCAGGACGGGCTCACCCCCACTCCTGTGGTCGGGTTCGTCAATTCGGAACTGGGCTACTGGACGCTGGCTTTGGCGGTATTGTCGGTCATTCTTGGGGGTACCCGGATGATCTGGGAGCAGCGCGGGGCGCCGTTGAAAGACCTGCTCCGGTCCCTGCTGACCCTGACGTTGGTGTCCGGGCTCGGGCTGGCGGTGATTTCCATTCTGGTGATCGCTGCCGATGCGTTCTCGGCCTCGATCATTGACCGGGCAACCGACGGCAAGGGCTTCGCCCACGCGATGGCCATCCTGGTGATGACGAACCAGACCGGCGTCGGGGTCTTCATTCTGATCATCCTGGGCCTGGTGGGTTTGCTTGCCTCGCTGGTGCAGATCGTCCTCATGATCGTCCGCGGCGGCATGCTGGTGATCCTCGCCGGCATCCTGCCGACCACGGCTGCGTTCACCAACACCGAGATGGGACGCCAATGGTTCCAGAAAGCCGTGGGCTGGACCATCGCCTTCATTCTCTACAAGCCCGCCGCGGCCGTCGTCTACGCCGTGGCCTTCAAGCTCATGGGATCCTCGGGCGGCAACGTCCTGCTGGGATCCATTACCGGGTTCGCCCTCATGATTGTCGCGCTGCTGGCGCTGCCGGCATTGATGCGCTTCGTCACCCCGATGGTCGGAGCTGTCGCTTCCGGTTCCGGCGGGGGAGCAGGAGCGGCGGTGGGAGCCCTTGCCACCGGTGCCGTCTCGATGGGCCGCTCGGGGAGTGGGCGCGGCAACGCATCGCCCACACCGGGCAGCCAACTCGGCCAGAGCGCCAGCGCACAGGGCAGCAAGGGCACAGGCGGCAGTAACGGCGGCAACGGCAAACCCACCCCTGGCTCAACGGGCCCCGGAGGGGCGCCCGTCAAGGGCACCACCGGAAGCGCCGCCACCGCCGGGGCAGGCACCGCCGGGGCAGGCACCGCCGGCTCAGTCGCAGGAGCCGGCGCGGGCACCGCCGGTGCCGGGGCCGCGGCGGGAGCAGCGAAAGCCGCCGGCCCGGCCGGACTCGCCGTCGCCGCAGGAGCACAAGCAGCGTCCAAGGCCTCTCAGGCCGCACAACAGACCGCGCAGGATTCAACCGGGGAGGGCCCCAGTGGCAGCAATTAATACCGAATACAAGGAACCGTCCTACGGCAACTGGCGCGTTCCCCGCTCCGCAGGGCTGGGAAGCCTGGGCGCGATCGGCACCGGCATCGTGATGAGCGGTCTGTTGGCCGGCATCATCACCTTCGCGTTTCTTGGCCTGCTGCCGGGCCTGAG
The DNA here is from genome assembly GCF_030817015.1 of Arthrobacter sp. V1I7. Taxonomy (NCBI): domain Bacteria; kingdom Bacillati; phylum Actinomycetota; class Actinomycetes; order Micrococcales; family Micrococcaceae; genus Arthrobacter; species Arthrobacter sp. V1I7. The sequence goes on along the minus strand of NZ_JAUSYS010000002.1, from coordinate 132,588 downwards.
CGTCCTTGCCGTCGCCGGGCTGCTCGTGCTGCTGCTGAGCCTCAAGGACAAGCACGGGCAGTCCACCGTGGACCGGTTCGCGACGCGGATGAACTTCCGGCTCGCCCGTTCCGGCGGGACCAACCTCTACCGTTCCGGCCCGCTCGGGGTCACCGGGTGGGGCATGTTCCAGCTCCCCGGCCTGGCCGCGAAGTCCCGGCTGTACGAGTTCAATGACTCCTATAACCGCCCGTTCGCCATGCTTCACGTCCCCACCACGAACCACTTCACCGTGGTCTTCTCCACCGAACCAGACGGTGCGTCCCTGGTGGATCCGGAACAGGTCGACGCGTGGGTGGCGAACTGGGGCGGCTGGATCGCCGGACTCGGGGATGAAGCCGGGTTGGAGGCCGCGGCCGTGACCGTGGAGACCGCCCCGGATTCCGGTTACCGGTTGCGCAACGAGGTCGAAATGAACATCCACCCGGGTGCCCCGGAGGCCGCCAAGGCGATCCTCCGCGAGGTTGTCCGCACCTATCCGGAAGGCTCGGCCACCGTCCGGGCCTGGGTGTCCCTGACCTTCAGCGCCGCGCTGCGCTGCGGATCCCGGAAGCGCGAACCCGAAGATGTCGCCCGCGACCTGGCATCCCGGATCCCCGGACTCGGTGCCCGGCTGCAGGCCACCGGCGCCGGCATCGCCCGGCCCATGTCCGCACAGGAACTCTGCGAAGTCGTCCGGACCGCCTACGACCCGCCCGCGGCATTGATCATTGATGAAGCCCACGCCGCTGGATCCCCGGTCGCCCTCACCTGGGGCGAAGTCGGCCCCTCCGCGACGCAGGCAAGCTGGGATGACTACCGGCACGACGGCGCGTTCTCTGCCTCCTGGACCATGACCGGCGCCCCCCGCGGATCGGTGAACTCCTCCGTTCTTTCCCGGCTGCTGGCCCCGCACGGGGACATCGACCGCAAGCGCGTTTCCCTGCTCTACCGTCCGATGGATTCGGCCCGGGCCGCCGCCGTGGTCGAGCGGGATCAGAACAACGCCAACGTCCGCACCACCTCCGGGAACCGGCCCAGCGCCCGGGCCCTGGTCGATGCCCGCTCCGCCGCACAAACTGCCCAGGAGGAAGCCCAGGGTGCCGGGCTCGTGAACTTCGGCATGGTCATCACTGCCACTGTCACCGACGCCACCCGGCTTCCGGATGCGGTGGCCGCGATCGAGCAGACCTCAGGTACCGCCCGGGTGTTGCTGCGCCGGGCCTACGGCTCGCAGGACACCGCCTTCGCCGCGTCCCTGCCGCTCGGGCTCGTGCTGCCCAGGCACATCCTGCTGCCCACCGAAATCAGGGAGGCCCTGTAATGCAGAAGCTCTTTCGACGGCAGAAGAAGAATTCGCTCCTTGACGGTGTGGAATCCGAAGCCCGTGACCGCCGCGTGGCCACTGGTCGTCCGGCCCGGTTGCGTGTCCCGGGATCCCGCGGCTGGGGCGGCCGTGGGGGCGGGGCTGCCGCACTGGTCCCGGCGGTGCGTGAATACCGTGGGACCACGGTGCAGGTCTGCGGGCTGTGGCCGTTTTCCTCGGGCACGTCCTCGCCCATGATCGGTGTGCCGCTGGGCCGGCACGAGGAAACACAGGCCACTGTCTGCTGTGATCCGATCAGCTGGTTCCAGCGCGCCCACCTGATTTCCAACCCCTCCGCGTTCGTCCTGGGCAAGCCCGGTCTGGGGAAGTCCACGCTCGTGCGGCGCATGGTGCTGGGCCTTTCCGGCCAGGGCGTCCATCCCCTCGTGCTCGGGGATTTGAAGGGCGAACACGTGGACGCCATTAGCGCCATTGGCGGGCAGGTCATCGAACTCGGCCGTGACCGCGGCTACCTGAACATCCTCGATCCGGGACAGGCCATTGAGGTCGCCCAGCTCCTCGAGGAGCGCGGCCACCACGAAGCTGCCGTCCGGGTCCGGGCCGACGCCCACGGCCGGCGCCTGAACATGGTCGTTTCCCTGATCACGATCAGCCGGAACAACCCGCCCACGGATCAGGAACAGACCATTTTGGACCGTGCCCTGCGCGTCCTCGATGAATCCTTCGACGGTGTTCCGGTCCTGAAAGACCTGCTCGACGTCATCATCGCCGCACCGGACGAGCTGCGCCAGGTCGCGCTGGACCGCGGGGATATGACCGTCTACCTGCAGGAAACCCGGGCGCTGGAAGCGACCCTGCTTGGCCTGACCGGTGGCGGGAAACTCGGGGAAGTCTTCTCCCGGCACACCACGAACCCGATGCGGCGCGACCGGGCCGTGGTCTTTGACGTCTCCAGCATCGATGAGACCGAAACGGACCTGCAGGCCGCCGTGCTGCTGGCCTGCTGGTCCTACGGCTTCGGCACCGTCAACGTCGCCAACGCCCTCGCCGACGCGGGACTGGAACCGCGCCGGAACTACTTCGTCGTCCTCGACGAGCTCTGGCGGGCACTGCGCGCCGGCAAGGGCATGGTCGACCGGGTGGACGCCCTGACCCGGCTCAACCGGTCCGTCGGTGTCGGGCAGGTCATGATCTCCCACACCATGTCCGACCTGCTCGCGCTCCCGGCAGAAGAGGACCGGATGAAAGCCCGCGGCTTCGTCGAACGCTCCGGCATGGTTATCTGCGGCGGGCTCCCGGCCTCCGAGATGCCGCTGCTGACCGCAGCGATTCCGCTCTCGCGGCAGGAACAGCAGAAGCTCATCTCCTGGCAGGACCCGCCCGCCTGGGACTCCCGCGGCGGCGACGTCGAACCCCCCGGACGCGGGAAATTCCTGATCAAGGTCGGCGGCCGCCCCGGGATCCCCGTCCAGATCGGCCTCACTTCCATCGAGGCGACCCTGAATGACACCAACAAGCGCTGGCGTGCACCGGCAGAAACCCTATTGCAGGTGCCAGCTAAGATGCGGGAAGAAGGTGCGGCATGAGTGCTCCGACCCGTAAAGGCACAGGGCTCGGCGATGGGCTGGGGATCTGGCTGGCCATCGGCGCAGCTGTCGTCATTGGGGGCGGCAGCTGGGTCGCGGCCCATCTCGGATCCTGGATGGCCGGTCTTGCCGCGCCCCCGGCCCACCCGATTGATCTTGTGGCCGGGCTGGTCAAGGGCCGGGTGCCCTGGCCGGTCCAGTCCACCATCGTCGCCTGCGTGCTCCTCGGAATATTGATTGCCCTGACGGTGACCGTGTTGGTGATCCGCTCCGGAACGGCGCACAAGCGCACCCGCGTGGATAAGGCCGCCGCCCACATGGGCCGCGGCAAAGACCTCGATCACCTGGGCACCAAAGGGGCCACCGCCACGGCCGTGCGGCTTGGCGTAGAGAACTCCACGGGTGTGCGGCTTGGCCGCAGCGTCGCCGGGAAACGCCCGCTGTGGGCGTCCTGGGAGGACATGCTGATCCTCATCGCCGGTCCCCGCACGATGAAGACCACCTCCTACGCCGTCCCGGCAATCCTGGACGCACCGGGGGCAGTGATCGCCACGTCGAACAAGCGCGACATCGTGGACGTCACCCGTCCGATCCGTTCCGAGGCCGGTGAGGTGTGGGTCTTTGACCCGCAGGCCGTCGCCGAAGAAGACCCTTCCTGGTGGTGGAACCCCCTGTCCTATGTGAAGAACGAAGCGACGGCCGGGAACCTGGCCCAGCACTTCGCCAACGGCTCCCGGGAACCCGGGACCAAGCCGGATGCCTACTTCGACCCGGCAGGGCAGAACCTGCTCAAAGCCTTCCTGCTCGCCGCCTCACTCGACTCGGCCCCGGTCACGCAGGTCTACACGTGGTTGACCCGCCCGCACGACGGGGCCCCCGCAGAACTGCTGAGGACCGCAGGGTATGACCTGCTCTCGGACATGGTGATGGGCCACATCCGGGAACCGGAGAAGCAGCGGGCCGGTGTTTATGGCACCGCCCGGCAAATGGTTTCCTGCCTGACCGACCGCGAGGTCAGCCAATGGGTGGCCCCGCTGCGGGACATGACGGTGGCCACCGACCCGCGGCCGCAGTTCGTCCCCGAAGAGTTCGTGCGCGGCAAAGGCACGCTCTACAGCCTCTCCCGCGAAGGCGTCGGCACCGCCGGCCCCCTCGTCACCGCCCTGACCGTCGCCGTCGTCGAAGCGGCCGAGAAGTACGCCACCTCCCAGCCCGGCGGACGGCTCGCGACACCTCTGCTGGGGATCCTCGATGAGGCCGCGAACGTCTGCCGATGGAAGGCCCTGCCGGACCAGTACAGCCACTACGGCTCCCGCGGGATTATCCTCATGACCATCCTGCAGTCCTGGTCCCAGGGCGTGGAAGTCTGGTCTCTGGAAGGCATGCGGAAGCTCTGGTCCGCGTCGAACGTGAAAATCTACGGCGGCGGTGTTTCCGAAGTCGGCTACCTCGACGAGCTCTCCCGCCTGATCGGCCAATACAGCTACATCAACGTCTCCCGCAGCCACAGCAAGAACGGGTCCTCCTCCTCACGCCAGGAGAACAAAGACGAGATCCTGTCCGTCGCCGACCTGACCGCACTGCCCCGGTTCCGAGCCATCCTGCTCGCCTCCGGAGCCCCGGCAACCATGATCGAAACCATCCCCTGGATGAACGGCCCCCCACGCCCAAAAAGTCAAAGACTCCCTCGCCACCCAGGAGTTGGTCGATCGCGAGCCTGTTGCCGTTCCCGCGCACAACCCCTGGACCGACGGTGACACGGCGTGAGTGAAGAATTCGGGGACGCCTTCGGCGACGAAGAGGCCCAGCCCACACCGAGCGGTCACAGCCCTGCCGAGCCCGAATCGGAGCTGGTGTACTCCAGCGCCGTGGAGTTCTTCACCGAGCTCCTGGCCCAGTCCTACGTCCGGGAAGTCAACGAAGGCGCAGCCTACGCCTGGTGCCCCGAGTGGTACAAACACCCCGAAGCCCTGATTCGAATGGAAGCCATCTGGCGGGCCTGGGAACACTTACGGCTGGAGCCCGCCCTCGGCATCAGCACCTGGTGGCTGAACCACGCCGACCCACACATGCGCATCCTCATGGACAAGGAAGGCCCGTTCAAAAAATGCGCCTACGACGGACACAAGCGCCCACGCACGACCGACCTTGCGCGCCCTACCGCACACCGCGCCCGAGGCCCGAATTTTCTATTAGGTGAGAGCTTGAGGGTGTGTGCTAGCGGCGCAAAGAGGGCTAATTTCTGACGACCAGGCCATCAAGTACCAGGTCCGCGTAGGCCACACCGACTGCCTGGGCGCTGGCTGGCGCGTTCTTCGGATCGAACCACCGACTCGTCCACGCAAGCAGCCCGAAAATTCCATAGGCGATAACGGAAGCCGGCGCATTACTCCGGAAGACGCCCTCTTTCATGCCATCTTCCACGGTCTGAACGACGATCCGCTCGTATTCCCGGTTGATGTCGCGCATGGACCGGGCCCAGGTAGCGTCGCGCCCCTGCATTTGGCTCAGGTTCTCCTGAATATACACGTACAGGAAAGGATAATGTCGCTCATATGACTCCATTAGTTCCACCATCAGCGTGCGGAGCTTTTCCTTGGTCCCGAGATCAGAGTCTCTGATCTCCCTTGCTCGCTCAAGGTTCGCCCGGACGGGATCGGAGACGACGCCGTCGAGTAGCTCAACTTTGCTGCCAACGTAGTAGTAGAGGTTCGCCCGGTCCGTATTCATAAAGTCAGCAATGTCCGAAAGACTCGTGCCACGGAAGCCTTGCTTCTTGAAAACATGGCCAGCCGCCTCGAAAATCTGCTGACGCCTTTCGTGGTAAGAAACGTTTGAGGTCCCCATTTGAGCGGCTCGTCTTCGACGGCCAATTCCGCTACTCATAGGTCTCTCCATTCTTCATCTCGGCCGGTCATGACTCGACACTGTACAGGCAATGTTGCGTGGTAAGGACGAAGATGAAACCCCGGAACTGCTGGGGGGGCGTAGGGTGCGTCTCCCAAATAGGCGGACTCTTGGCTGGAAAACTTTGGAGCGTGCCGCTCGTGTTCAGGTTGTTACTAATGATCAGTGGGCCCGCGTTGAGCCGTTCTGCCGCGTTCTGATGTCCGGCGCGGGCGCCGCTCCGGAACCACCCGTCAGGTCGTCAAGGGCATCGCTTACCGGTACCCGTGCGGAATCGCGTGGCTGGACCTGCCGGAGCAGTCCGGTGGGTGGCAGACCGTGTGGAAGCGCCACCGTCGTTTCGCGGCAGAGGGGCACTGGGACCGGGTCCACGCTGTGCTGCTGACCCACGCCGACGCCCCGGGAAATCGACGGAACCGTGTCGTGGACACCAGGATCAACCGCGTCCACCAGCACGGAACGAACCTTCCCGCAGTACAGGGGGATCCGCTGAATTACCAGAATCGCTGGACCGAGCCTTACGACCACTCCTTCGGCCCTTCCCGGGGCGGGCTGTGCGCGAAGATCCATCAGGCCTGCGACGGGAACGGCAGGCCCCTGGCATTCATCATCGGACCGGGCCAGGGCTCGGACTCGCGGATGTTGGCCCACGTCATTGGCCATCAACGTCTCGCGCGCCCCGACGCCTGATGGGTGACAAGGGCTAGTCCTCCATGGCCATACCGTGAGTTGTTGCGGGCCCGGAAAATCAAGACCGTCATTCCCGAGCCCAGGGTCCAGATCGCCAACCGCAAACGCGAAGGCGCCCGCGGCGGCCGCCCCGTGGACTTCGACCGCGATGCCCACTAGGGCCGGTCCATGGTGGAGCAGTCCTGCAACATCTTCAAACAATGGCGCAGCATCGCCACCCGATACGACAAGGTGGCCATCACCGACCGCTCCGGGGCCGCCGTCCACGCAGTGCTAGGTCTGCGCCACTACGGCTCGTACTGCCGCCCAAGCCCTAGCACTGCGTTCTCCACCGGTAACCCGCGCCGGCCCGCCGCACTATGCCCCGATCAGGCGGAGGAGTCTGGCGTGGCAGGGCCTCCGTCGGAGTTGCAGTTTCCTCGTACGACATGCCTCGGCGGGGTGCTCCGACATCGTCGGGTGCGGGCGCAGGGGAGGATTTCTTTCGCTACTCTATGATCTGTACTCGACGTGCAGTCGCACGGCGCCCTCCTCGTTCATCCAACCTGATGCAGCCGCGTAGTCGATCATCGCGTCGAACTGCTTGATCCATTCCGGAGTTGCAGCCATGCCCCTGGCCAGGGTCACGATGTCATTAGGCTGGATGAATACATGTGCGTCGCCCACCCATTTTCCGAGGCGGAGGGCCACTTCAGGACCTTGGAACGCATCTCCTGCAATGACAAGCTTCAACGCCCGGAAGTTTTCTGCATCGAGCAGACGCGGCAACAAATGCCCGTGGCTCGGATCGATTTCGATGTACATCGTCGACGGCTCCTTTGGAGGGACGTTCGCGGCAGGAATCTGGGTATGGACGCCTCAGCCGCGGCCAGGGAAAGTTTCACCGAAGCTTACGTATGGATGCTGCATTAAGTGGCGTTTGCGTGTCGGTTCCCGCCGTGCCTGCGTCACAGCGGGAACCCACCGAACGGAGGCTAGTGGATCGTTGCCTCTTTCTTGGACCGCGCCTCTCGTAGAGCGCTCTCGTCGGCGTGCTTGGCACTGAACGCCTGGATCGCAGCCCAGTTCTCTGCGGTCCTCTGCTCGCGAACAGAGCGCGTCCACTTCTCGTTCGCCTGCAGCCGGGGCAGCGTGCCCTGGAACTGAGGCATCACGTAGTTGGCGAAGAGGTGGTAGTGGTACTTTTTCGCGTCCCAGTTGGCCCAGTTGTGGTCGAACAGCAGCATCGTCCCGAAACCACCGTTGGATTGATCCCACAATCGCTCGATCTGGGCAATTGCATCCCTGTACGTGCCGATCACTCCGGTGCCACTCTCAATCACCCATTCAATGCGTTCCTTGGTGGTCGTACCCTGAACAGCCATCTGCGGAGTTGAGGCCGTATGCTGCAGATAGTCGCACCAAGCATCGATCCCAAAGGCCACGTCCTTGATCGCTTGATCCTTGGTCTCGGCGATGTGGAATGGAGCGACCAGGCGCCATGAACTACGGTCAGGCTCATGACCGAACTCGTGGGCGCGCTCGGTAAGGGTCGCCCAGTGGTGGGCCACTGCGTCGAAGCCCCCGGCGCTCGTCGCACCGATCGAGATCATGCCCAGGTTATGTTTGCCGGCGAGACGTGGGCCGGAGGGCGACACGATGGCGGCCGTGGCGACCTCGGGGCGCGGGCTCGTGTAACTGTCGAGCTGCAGCCGTGCATCAACGAGCTTATAGCGCGGCGTCTCGATAGAGATAGGTTCGTCGTTGGTCAGCAGGTGCATGAGCACGTCGGTATCCGTCTCAAGGGCGTCGCGTAGCTCGGACGCGTCAAGTCCGACCATATTGGCATCGGTGCTTAGCGCGCCAGGGCCGAGGCCGAGCATCGCGCGGCCCTTCGTGAGGTGGTCAAGGAAAACGAAGCTGTCGGCAACCCATAGGGGATTGTGATAGGGGAGGGACAGTACTCCCGTTCCCAGTCTGATCGTGCTCGTTTGTGCGGCTACGTGAGCAATCATCAGCATGGGATCGCCGATCGGCTCAACGCCACACGAATGGTGTTCGCCGAACCACGCTTCTTCGAAGCCCATGGTCTCTATCGACTTCACGATCTCCACGTCGCGCTGGAGCGAGTAGGTGGGGTTCTGAACAACTGGCACATGGTGCGACGGAAGGAACGCACCGAATTTCAGCCTTCTGCGGGTCATGCAAACTCCTTCGTTCTGATACTCGAAGCTCTGCTCCGTTGCAGAGAACTTCGTGTCCGTCCGCCCGTGAGCGAATGGCGCTGACTGAGAGCATCACACATGTCTATGGCTTGTCAACAGATTTGTTGATACTGGCTGGAGCGAGTCCTTATATGTGACGACGATCATTCACGTGGACCCAAGCATGGGCGCGGCATGCCGCTGTCTGCGCCTGCGGGGCAGATCAATATGACGTCTCATTTCGGCCATTGGTGCAATTTTTGAAGACGCCGGCCGGCCCCCTCACCCCATGCCGGCGAAGGCTCCTGTCGTAATTGCTTAGCCGAAGTTGGAAAGTCAACAAGACTATTGACTCGCTTCGAGAGAGGCTATAGCTTTTCAACATTAGTGTTGAGGCGCATCAAGGTGGTCTCGGCGATGCCTTGGCTTTCCTAGAGAGGGACACATTGAGGCGCTCCGGTTTATCATCACTGCTTGGCTGCGCACAGTTCTGATTCTGTCCGGGTACTCCGCGGCCGGTGACGTGCCGACGGTGTAGTCCGTAGCGTGAAGTTGAGCGGATCGTTCCCCACATACCGACAGCGGCGGTAGGCGAACATCTAACAGTTCAGCCTGCATTCAAGAAGCAGCGGAATCTCTGAGTGACGAACGATTTCACGTCTGAAAAAAGGAAACCCAAATGACCGTGCAAAAATTCGCGACCAAAACATCGTCCCCGGGTGATCGCGGCACAATCCTGATGAAGCCAAATGACCCCATTACGGCTGATGAGTTCAAGTTGGCCTTCCGAAACTACCCCGGGGGCGTTGCCGTCATCACGGCTGACGCCGGGGACGGCCCTGTCGGGCTCACGGCAACGTCGGTCACTTCGGTGAATCTCGACCCTCCATTGCTCATGTTCTCCATATCGGACCTGTCGTCGAGCACTCCGACCATCCGCCGTGCCGACACAGTTGTCGTGCACCTGCTTGGTGCTGATCAGCTGCACCTTGCAAAGTTGTGCGCGACGAGTGGCATTGACCGTTTTGAAGACACCTCACTTTGGACCCGGCTCGCAACGGGTGAGCCGCTGTTCCGATCCGCACACACATGGATTCGCGGTTCCATCGTGAACACCCTGGAGGCGGGCGCATCCACGATCGTTGTGGTCCAGGCCCAGGAAGCTTCAGTTTCAGTTTCAAGCCCAGCGGACAACACCGAGGAGGAAGCCCTCGTGTATCACAACCGCGCGTGGCACGCTCTCGGGCCCCACTCGAAGATCGAGTGAAGTTCGCGGCCTGTGTCGGCGGCATCTGATGCGTGCCGGCGCTTGAAGCCATGTCAGCGACGCGTACCCTGCACCGCCCGGCCATCGCCCGGCTGTGGGAACCGCCAGAATCCCAATCGTGCCGTTCTTGGCCCAGGACGTGGATTCCGGCGGGTCGTTTGCTGTGGCCGCCATAGCGGGGCCGTCATTGCCGGGCACATGATGGAGCACGTGAGTCAGGGTCGTTATTGCATAGGTGGCACAACACCGTCGGCGATTTCTTTCCAGGACATTCTAGAGTCGGCGAAAAGGTGCTTGAGCTAACCCCTTTACTGTTCCGCTCACGCATCACCCAATCCTAGAAAGGGCATTCGAGTTATGGACTTCGATTACATCGTTGTGGGTGCTGGCGCGGCCGGAGCGGTTCTCGCCAACCGGTTGTCAGAGAATCCGAAGAACAACGTTCTCTTGTTGGAGTACGGTCCGGGGGACTGGAACCCGCTGCACTACATCCCCAAAGGCTTCTTCTTCACCCTGAATGGTGACCGGTACACGTACCACTACAAGACCCAGCCGATCCCCGGGACCGCGTCGCCGGAAACCTGGACACGGGGGAAAGTGCTAGGGGGATCTACGACGGTGAACGGCATGATGTACAGCCGCGGCTCGAAGACCGATTTTGACGCGTTAGAAGCACATGTCGGAGCCCAACAATGGGGTTGGACGAACGTCCTTGCCGCATACCGCACACTCGAGGATCACCAGCTCGGTGCATCCGAGCTGCGGGGCGAAGGCGGCCCAGTCGGAATCTCGATCGGCGAACGCAGCGAGCAGGTCACGGATGCATTGATGCAGGCCGGGCAAGCGGTAGGTTGGCGTCGCACCGATGACCTGAACGCCGACGAGGACGAGAGAATCGGGTTCACCCCCTCGACAGTAAAGAACGGACGACGCGTCACCACCGCGAGTGCGTTTCTGCATCCTCTCCGCGGCCGCAGAAATCTCATCGTCCAGGCGGATTCACGGGCCGGTTACCTCCTGTTCGAGGGCAAGCGAGTGGTTGGGGTGCGCGCCAGCCATCGTGGGGCCGTTCAGGATTTCGTGGCTCGGCGGGAAGTGATCGTCTCGGCGGGCACTATCGAATCCACTCTGCTGTTGGAGCGTTCCGGCATCGGGAACCCGGAGGTGCTGCGGTCTGCCGGTGTCGGGGTGGTCGCGGAGAGCCCGAACGTGGGGGAACGGGTGATTGAACAACACGGGGTTGCTATGCAGGTGAAGTTCAAGCAGCCGATCGGTCCGACGACCGAGCTTAATTCGCTCCCGAAGCAAGGCATCCAAGGGGTCAAATACCTTCTGACACACAAGGGTCCGTTATCGACCGCCGGGTATGACGTGACCTCGCAGTTCAAGTCGACACCGGATGTGGATCGTCCGGATATCGCGGCGGCATGGGTGCCGTTGGCGTTGGATACCTCTTCTGCGCCGATGAAGCTTGCTAAGCATGGTGGCATCTTGCTGATGGGCTACCAGTTGCGACCTGAAACTCAGAGTGCCATCCATATCACCGGTGGGCTCCCGCAGAATCTGCCTATGATCAGCCCACACTATTTCGAGACCGAAATAGACCGGAAGGTAACCTCGACGATCCTCGATCACGGAAGAGAAGTCTTCGCCCAAGGCCCCCTGGCCGATTTGATCGCCGAGGAAGAATATCCGGGCGCAGCGGTCTCCACACCGGAACAGGCGCTTGCGTACGCTACGAATACAGGGGCGACTATCTATCACGCGGTAGGCGCGAACGCGATGGGTCCCAACGACGATGACGTAGTCGATGCCGAGCTCCGGGTTCGAGGAGTCGAGGGTCTGCGCGTCGTGGATGCGTCCGTGATTCCGTTCCAGCTTTCAGGCAACACGGCGGCGCCCACTATGGCCGTTGGCTGGATTGCCTCGGACCTCATCCTCAAAGCCAACTAGATGGATGGTGTTTTTGGAGATCCGGCCGTTGGTGGCGTTCCCGGCGCTACCACGAACATTTCCAGGTTCCTCAGATCGACCCGGAATCGACCACAGGGAGCTTCGTCTGGACGGTGAGCTGGCGGGAAGCCGTCGAGACCTTACGTCAGTGGAGTGCGCGCCAGATCAGCTCGTCCGGTCCCGGGGTGTCGTACTCATGGAAGTACGCTGCCAATTGCCGCAAGGACTCCGGGGGAACCGGTTCCAGGCCCCTTGGAAAAACCCAGACGCTCGTTGGTAATGCACCCATAAGCTCGTCCACAAGATCATCCGGAATGGAACGCGGCGCCAGGACGGCCGCCTTCTGCCTCAACGGCGCACGACGCATTGCCGGCGTCTCCTCCAGCGGGCTGCGGTGCGCGAGCCGAGCCAGACGCTCCGGACTCTCCGGCACCGGGTCCACCCCGGCCGGCCATCAAAGCGGCATGGAAGGCATAGAACAAGTAAGAACGGCCTGCGCGTGATTGATCGTCGCCGGCGGAGACCCGGCAGCCAACGGGCACCCCCACTAACCGAAAGTCGTTTGGCCCCGAACCTCAGTAAGTGACCGTTTCCGAGCCTGCTTTTGCTCATTCACCCACGGGGCCCTCTCCTCAGCGGCGACCATGGTCGCGCTGGGCTCCTCCAAGTCTCAGTCGCTGCGCTAAACCGACCGACAAGCTGCTGGTTCCCGGGGCAGGATATAGCAATGAGGGACTCAGCAACCATGGCTCTATCCGGGGTCGAGGACGCTTCACCAAGGGGCGGGCTACCAGAAGCAGGGCTCCGGCCAGGAGCCCGGGTGAACGTGACAAATACCGCTTCCGTTCACCCGGAACTCTTCCCACGCGGCAGCCGTTAAGCCTGCCGCCCAGTCCGGCCGGCTGGCAGTTCCTCTGCCGGAACATGCAAACCTGTGTTGATCCGGACACGGATTTCGTCGTAGCTAATCTCCCCGGTTGGAGCTTGTCCCTGCCGGGAGAACGAGAAGTTCAGCAGGGTACCCACGTAGCACCCCAGGAAGCCAAGCGGTACTGACACCAGCGCCGGGTTGGTGAGAGGGAATGGTGCATTCGCTCCCATTCCGGTTGGTCCCAGCATGATTAGTCCCACCGAGGCGACGAGTCCCGTGAGCATCCCGGTGACGGCGCCTGAGGTGTTGAATTTCTTCCAGTACAGCGTCAACAGGATGACGGGGAAGTTTGCACTCGCCGCGATAACAAGGGGCACCGCCACCAGAATGGCGATATTCACGTTCCGCAGCCCGAGCGAGAGAAGGATGGCCAGGGTGCAGACGAGAATCGAGGTGATGCGGCCTGCCCTAAACTGCTCCCGCTCGGTCGCCTTGCCTTTGCGGATGATGTTGTTGTAGATATCGTGCGCTATGCCACCCGAGGCTGCGATCACCAGTCCAGCCATGATTGCAATGATCGTTGCGAACGCAATTGCTGAAACATACGCCAGCAGCATCGTTCCACCTAGCGCTCCGGCCAGCATGGGGGCAGCCATGTTTCCTCCTTGGCCCTCATTGGCGATAGGGTCCCGGCCGACAATCAATGCCGCCCCATAGCCAATGATCGGAATGGTGACTATGGCAATGACCGTGGTCCACACCAGGTAGGCCGCAGAACTTCGAGCGGCCTTAGCATCACGAACGGTGAAGAAGCGGATGAGAACATGCGGCAGGCCCGGCACTCCAAAAAAGAGCGCCATGCCCAGTGACAACGCGCCGAGACCCGCCATAAGGCCGTGCGGCGGTGTAAGTGCTTCGGCCCCAAGTCGAGCGGAAGTCTCGTTGAAGACAGCCACAGGGTTGAATTCAAATCTCACCAACACCAAGAATGCCAGCACGAAGAAGGCCGTTAGGAGCAGTAATGCCTTGACGAGCTGGATCCAAGTGGTGGCCATCATGCCACCCACAGTGATGTAAATAGCAATAAGAATTCCGATGGCGATAACCGAAAAAACGTAATTCGCCCCAAGCAGAAGCTCAAGGATCGCGCCCGCACCAACAAGCTGGGTAATGAGATAGGGAACGCTGATCACGATGGTGGTAAAAGCGGCCACCGAGCGCACTGCCGTCGTATTGAAGCGGCTTGTGAGCGCGTCGCCGACCGTGTATCTGCCAAGGTTCCGCAGCGGCTCCGCTATGAGGAAGAGGAGGAATAGAAGGGCCACTGCGCCGCCCACCATGAGATAAAATCCCGAAAAGCCAACGAGTGCTATAAGCCCCGTATACCCAAGAAAGGTAGCCGCAGACAAAAAGTCCCCGGAGATCGCCAGGCCGTTCTGCCAGCCCTTGATCTGGCCGCCCGCCACATAGTGACTGCTTGCATCGTTGGTTTTCCTTGAGGCCCAAATAGTGATCCCGAGCGTCAAGGCTATCAACACTGCGAAAATGACGATGGTAGGTGTATCCGCGCTCATCCAACTCTCCTTTCGGTGGCTTCTGCAAGTGCTTGCTGGGCGAGGTCATCCCATTTGGATGCCTGCCGCCGATACAAGGAAAGCAGTATCAGCATCAATGGAAACTGTGAAAAGCCGTAGACATAGGCCAAGGGCATCTCGCCGATGGTCGGTGCATCCAACAATGTCGTGAAACCGCCCAGAATCGGCCATGCCAGATAGAAGACCGAGAAGAAGACCACCGATGGAAGGATGAAGGCCTTTTTCTTCTTCATCAGTTCCTGGAATGCTGGAGCTTGAAGCACGTCCTGCCAGCGAGGAGCGTGGTCAATGTCCGTTTGGAGACGATGCGGCACGGTCACCCCCTCATTCCCGCTAAATGTCGTATTATTCTGGTGCATGGTGCCTCCGATGATTCGGTTTTGAGAGGTTTAAATGCCGGACCGCCGCAGCTCTCTCGGAGCACCTAAGCCGGATTTTCCGGATCTTTTACTGGCGGGGTCAGTGGCAATTCTTTGATGAAATTACTTCGACATGACTTTTTGAATAAAACGATGTTGTCGCCGTCAACACCGGTGGACTCCAGGGTGGCGGGTTGACGGATCGACAGTCACCACCTCCATCCAAAGGCGTTCCTTTGGCGGCGAGAAGGCTTCCCGGTGCGTGCGTCTCCTGCCCAGCATCTCTCGTGCAGCTTGTCCCAGCTGGTCATACGGCGCCTCAGGCATCATTGGTGCCTGATTCATGCCACCTCCTTGCGAAGTTTGAATTAAGATAGCTTACTGGACGATTAGTAG
The DNA here is from genome assembly GCF_030817015.1 of Arthrobacter sp. V1I7. Classification (NCBI taxonomy): domain Bacteria; kingdom Bacillati; phylum Actinomycetota; class Actinomycetes; order Micrococcales; family Micrococcaceae; genus Arthrobacter; species Arthrobacter sp. V1I7. The sequence goes on along the minus strand of NZ_JAUSYS010000002.1, from coordinate 117,436 downwards.
AAAATATACCTCACGCGGGTTGCATGATTGCGTCTGAGCAAATGGACCCTGGGGCCTGAGCGCGCGGTGAGTTCGATACGGTTGCGCCCATGCCGTTGGCTTGCGGGACGTTCCGGTATTTGCATACTGCCAACTGGCGGAAAGCGACCTTGGCAGTGAGGAGAAGAATCCCGGCGCTGTGATCGCGAACGTGGCTAGTGAGTTCGTTGTGGACCTACGGATGGCGGCCGGCGACTTCCGCTTTTTGGGCCGGGTCCACGAATCGGTGTGCTCTAGTACCGCCGCAAGGCGTCGTCGAGCTCCGGTGTTGCCTGCGAATAGGGCTTGCGGCCCGGTCCCTCAAAATTTTGCTGGTCGTATGTCTTGCCCCTACTGTGATGTCCGCCCGCTCAGAAGTCCGTCTCTTTGCTTACATTGTTGCCACGCCGCCTGGTTAGATGCGACCCGGTCCTTGACAGCCTCCCCAACGGCCATTACGGTGCTTATTGATCGCTTAGCAAGTCCCTGAACCCGCCAAGACAACGTGGGAAACGCAGAGTGGTGAACGTCCGGTTACTTGCCGGCTAGCCGGGCGATATGCCTTCGCCACGATTCCCTCGTAGACAGGCAGCTAGGTTCAAGCGGGACCAGTCAAGGCTAAGTGCTCCTGCAGGATGCCCGTCTCGGTGCGCTAACCGTTAGGGAGACGGGCATCAAGGGATGCTGGCGGTGGCCGTGCGGGAACGGAGCACGTCCTCACTCACTGAAGACCGCGGGGGCTCCACATCGGTGACCCCAGGGTTGCAGTTTGCAGGACGGGCCAGCGACGTAACCGGGGCACACAGGAATCAACAATGAGCCCACCCGACGTTGAGGATCACCTTGGCCGATACGCGCGCCACCAAACAATTGAGGGAGACTAAAAATGAGTGTTCCACCGGTCTTGGATAGCAGAGACGCCTTCGAAAACCTGTCCCAGGAGAACCGCCGTTTCGCGCCCTCGGCTGAGTTCGCGGCGAATGCGGTGGTCACCGAAGCCGACTACGCGGACGCAAACGCGGACCGTCCCGCATTCTGGGCGAAGCAGGCCCGCGACCTCCTGAGCTGGAACAAAGACTTCACCCAGACGCTGGACTGGTCCACGCCTCCCTTCGCCAAATGGTTCGTCGGCGGAGAGGTCAACGCCGCCTACAACGCCCTGGACCGCCACGTCGAAGCCGGCAACGGAGACAGGGTCGCCATCTATTTCGAGGGCGAGCCCGGTGATACCCGGACGTACACCTACGCGCAGCTCACAGAAGAGGTGAAGAAGGCCGCGAACGGGTTCGAATCCCTGGGCGTGGCCAAAGGTGACCGTGTCGCCGTGTACCTGCCCATGATTCCCGAGGCCGTGATCACGCTGCTGGCGTGCGCCCGGATCGGCGCCATCCACTCGGTGGTGTTCGGCGGTTTCTCCGCCGACGCCCTGCGCTCCCGAATCGACGACGCCGAGGCCAAGCTCGTGGTCACCGCGGACGGCACCTACCGCCGGGGCAAGCCCAGCGCCCTGAAGCCGGCCGTCGATGAGGCCCTGGCACACAACGGCCATACCGTCCAGAACGTCGTCGTCGTCAAGCGCAACGGCCAGGACGTGGACTGGCACGAGGGCCGCGACCACTGGTGGGCGGACACCGTGGGAATGGCCTCCCCGGAGCACACCGCTGTGGGGCACGACTCCGAGCACCCGCTCTTCATCCTCTACACGTCCGGCACCACGGGCAAGCCCAAGGGCATCCTGCACACCACCGGCGGCTACCTCACCCAGACCGCCTACACGCACAAGGCGGTCTTCGACCTGCACCCGGAGACGGATGTCTACTGGTGCACCGCCGACGTCGGCTGGGTCACCGGGCACTCCTACGTCGCCTACGCCCCGCTCATCAACGGCGCCACCCAGGTCATGTACGAGGGCACCCCGGACTCCCCGCACCAGGGCCGCTGGTGGGAAATCGTGGAGAAGTACAAGGTCTCCATCCTGTACACCGCCCCGACCGCCATCCGCACCTTTATGAAGTGGGGCAAGGAGATCCCGGCCCGGTATGATCTCTCCTCGATCCGCGTCCTCGGTTCGGTCGGCGAACCCATCAACCCGGAGGCCTGGATGTGGTACCGCGAGGTCATCGGCGCCAACGCGGGCAAGAACGGCGAACGGAAAGACACCCCGGCGCCGGTCGTGGACACCTGGTGGCAGACCGAAACCGGGGCGCAGATGATCGCCCCGCTGCCCGGCGTCACGGCCACCAAGCCCGGCTCGGCCCAGGTTCCGCTCCCCGGCATCGCCGTGGACGTCGTGGATGAGCTCGGCGAGTCCGTGCCCAACGGCCACGGCGGCTTCCTGGTGATCCGCGAACCGTGGCCGGCCATGCTGCGCGGCATCTGGGGCGACCCCGAGCGGTTCAAGGACACCTACTGGTCCCGCTTCGAGACCATGTACTTCGCCGGCGACGGCGCGAAGAAGGACGAGGACGGGGACATCTGGCTGCTGGGCCGGGTGGATGACGTGATGAACATTTCCGGCCACCGGCTCTCCACCGCCGAGATCGAGTCCGCACTGGTCAGCCACCCCGCCGTGGCGGAAGCCGCCGTCGTCGGAGCAGCGGATGAGACCACCGGCCAGGCCGTTGTCGCCTTCGTGATCCTTCGCGGGGATGCGGTGGACTCCGGCGACGAAATCGTCCAGGAGCTCCGCAACCACGTGGGCAAGGAAATCGGTCCGATCGCCAAGCCCAAGACCATCCTCGTGGTGCCCGAACTGCCCAAGACCCGCTCCGGCAAGATCATGCGCCGCCTGCTCAAGGACGTCGCCGAAGGCCGCGAGGTCGGCGACGCGACCACCCTGGCCGACAACACCGTCATGGCCCAAATCGCACAGTCGCTGAAGAAATAGCCCCCCGCAGGCCCGACGACGATGCCTCCCCAAGATTCCTGGAAGGAGATGGCGCTGCCGAGGACCCTGAACCGCGGCCAGGCGGCAAACCCGACGCGAACGAATGGTCGAGACGACGCCCCATGCCTTGGTTGCCTCTATGGTGCTTGCACCGGAGCTCGGAGATGACCCGAAATCGCGGTGCCACGGGATGCGCTAAGTTGACAGGCCGGTACCGTCATGCCCCGGTCTGGGACCAGCGCGGCCGTGTCGCCGGTGCGACCGCCCCAACTGTGCAGGGTGCCTTTCCAATTGACCCTTGCACAGTCTTTCCTTAGATCGCCCTAAATGACTGTGGTTGGGCGGCAGAGCATTTGGTCCATGATTAACCGGGTCATCGCTTCGAGAATATCGGCCTGATCCAAGCGACCGTCTGGCGAATACCACTCCACCACCCAGTTGATCATGCCCAGAATCGAAAGCCGAACAAGCGTTGGATCGCCGGCCGGGATCTCCTTCTCCTCCATCGCCCGCCGGACAATTTCGGTAAACAGGTGGTCATATCGGTCAATCCTGGACTGATGCAGGTCCCGATACTCCGGCTCCAGAAAGCGGCGTTCACGGAGAAAGACGGCGACTGCCTTCTGGTTATTAAGCACAAAATCCAAGTGGTTTTCCACGGCTCGGCGAAGCTTTGTCCTCGGATCCATCTCCGCCGCATCAATCTCTTCCAAGCGTGTCAGAAAGTTGGCCATACCTGTCTCAAGAACGCGGAACAGAAGCTCTGGCTTTCCGTTGTTGATGTGGTAGTAGAGGCTCGCGGTCGTCAGCCCCAGCGCCTGCGCCAGATCAGTCAGTGACGTACCGTAATAACCCTTCTCGGCGAACAACTCCGTCGCAACGGCGATGAAGGCCCGCTCGGTGGGCCGCGTGGACCGGCTCCCGACGTCTTGACTTTTTGGCATGACGTCAACCACTCCTAAGGTAACTTACTAACCGTCTAATAGAAATCGTAGCGCACTGTCCGCCCGCCGGTCTCGCACAACCCCGCCGATTTTTTGATGGGCCTTAACCTATGGGTGTCCGAGACTCCTGCGATGGCACCCCCAGGTCGGCGGCTTCCGAGGGGGACGCGAGTGCAGGGGCACTGTTCTGAAGATCTGCACGCAGCGCCAGGCCGTACTCCCGAGGATCGAGCTCCAGACCGTACCGGGGCTTATCCGGATACAGCGAAGCCATCCGGCGTTGTTCTGCCTGAAATGAGGCCCGCATCTTGTCTTCGCCGGGCAGCTCGATTCGTCCCTGGACGAGTGCGGCGAGCCACCTGCATTGGATGTCCATCATCCGGATATTGGCCCCACCGCTGACGTCGAACAGGCCGACGAAATAGAGCCCCTTCCAGTGGGGGTGAACCATCCTTCGGTAAAGGTCGATGCGGTGGCCGACCACCGGGGAGAGTTCGTCGGTGAGGAAGGGGAGGTCAACCTCATAACCGGTTGCAGCAATGATGGCGTCGTAGGAAGCCGAACTGCCGTCGGCGAAGCGCACTTCGTGGCCTTGGACTGCCGTGACGCCGGGACGCACGTCGATGCGGTTCCAAGCGATCTGGGAAATGATCGTCGGGTGGCTGGCCGGATGCGTTCGTATCTTGGGCGTTGAAAATCCCCATTGCTCCATCGATCCGTGGACGAGCCGGGTGACGAGTTCCCGAATTCTGCGCCTGAGCAGCCATGGAACCCACGGCCGCTCCACCTTAGCCAAGACCCGGGAAAGAGGCACACCGAGCACCATCCTCGGCATGATCAGTACGGGTGAGCGCGCCGAAATGGTTGTAGATTTTGTCACCGTGCAGACGTCAGCCGCAATATCAAGGCCGCTGTTTCCGGTGCCGATGACCAACACGTTCTTGCCCGTGAAGGGTTCAGGGGTGCGGTAGTTGAGGGAATGGAGGTACGTCCCGGTGAAATCCTTGGCGAACGGTGGGTCGGTCGGCACGGCCTGATGCCCGTTGGCAACGACTACTTGGTCGAAGACATCGCTCGAACCGTCATCCAGCGTGACCTGCCATGTCGGGTCTTCTGCAGCATCCATTGGCTCAATAGCCGTGACCTTCGAATTGAACCGGATACGGCTGGTCACACCAAAACGCTCGGCATAGGCTTCCAAGTACGCCCGGATTTCCTCGTGAGAGGGAAACAGAGCCGAATCCTTCGGCAAAGGGAAGTCCCGATAGCCGGTCACTTTGGCTTCGGAGTTGATATGAAGTGAACGGTAGGCCGGGCTTCGACCGCTGTCATTCTCATAGACCCACAGGCCGCCCACATGAGAGCCCAGCTCAAACACAGTGACATCCTGGTTGAGCGCAATGAGGTGTTTCGCGGCGCACAGCCCGGCCGCGCCGGCGCCGATTACAGCGATACGTTTGGGGTTAGAACCCATGTCATTTCCTGCCTTCAGATTGAATTGCGGAGCTTGCAGTTGCCAGGGCACGACGCAGGGCCGCCAGTCGGTTGCCACGGGCCGTCTTGGCCATATCGGCCCCCGGGGCGATCTGATCAAAGCCGTGATAGGCGCCGGGATACACGTGCAGCTCCAAGGGAACCCCACAATTTGCGAGCCGTTGCGCCAGTTGGATGTCCTCGTCGAAGAATAGGTCCAGGTCTCCTACATCCAGATACGTCGCGGGGAGGCCGGACAACTCCGTCTCTCGCGCCGGCGCAGCGTAGGGCGAGACATCAGAGCCGCCGACATCTTCGCCCAGCAGATGCCGCCAGGCTTCCAAATTCGCGGCGCGGTCCCAGACGCCCAAGTCCACAATTGCGTGCGAAGACGGTGTGGCGCTGCGGTCATCTAGCATCGGATAGATGAGCATTTGATACGTGAGCCGGGGTGTCCCGCGATCCCGGGCCAGCAGGGAGAGGCCGCAGGCAATTCCTCCTCCTGCACTGACGCCGAACACTGCCAGCCGGCCGACGTCCACGCCGATTTCCGAGGCTTGGGCCACTAGCCAGACGAGGGCGTCGTAGCAGTCTTCGACTGGTCCGGTGCCGGGATTTTCCGGGGCCAGGCCGTACCCAACGGACACCACTGTGCAGCCCACGTCCACGGCCAGAGCTGCTGCGTACGCGTCGTCCGCAGCGATGCTGCCCATCACCATGCCCCCGCCGTGGATGTAAAGGATCCCAGCCGACGGGGGCACCAAGGCCTGAGGCCGGTAGACCCGTACGTCCAGACCGGGCTTGCCGCTGCCCCGCGAAATGGTGAAGTCCTGCCGCTGCACCCGGGTTTCATCCGGGGCACGACCCGCCGCCATTTCCATAACCTCGGCATGGCGCTGCCTGCGAAGGTTCAAGTCTGGAATTCCCTGAAATCCGCCAGGCCCTATTGTGGCCAGCAGTCCTTCCAGCTGTGGGCGCATTTGGGGATCGATGCGCTCAATCGGTGCGGGCCATCCTGTCTGGTCCTCCACGGCCCTAGGCAACGGCACCTCCCTTCCGGAGCACCGCAATTCGCTGGGAACTTAGACCCGCCTCGGCGAGGATCTCGTCAGTGTGTTGACCCGGATCAGCGGCCGGCCGCCGGACGGACGCGGGAGTCCTGCTGAATCTCGGGGCTGGGGCGGGCTGGGTTATGCCGCCGATTTCAATAAAAGAGCCCCGGTGCACGTTGTGCGGATGGTGCGGGGCCTCCGACATGGTGAGTACGGGAGCGAAGCAGGCATCTGTACCTTCCAGGATTTCGCACCACTCGTCCCGAGTCTTAGTACGAAACAGCTCGCCGAGCCTTGCCTTCTCCGGCAACCACTGTGACTGGTCCCATTGCTCGGGAAGATCCTGTTGGTCCAGTCCAACACGAGTGATCAGTTCAGCGAAAAACTTGGGCTCCATTGCCGCAATTGAAACGTATTTTTCATCGGCCGTCTCGTAGACGTCGTAAAACGGAGCACCGCCATCGTTCATGTTGGCTTCCCGTTCCTCGTCCCACTGGCCGCGGCCCAACAGCTCGTACATCATCGTCATCAACAGTGCAGAGCCGTCCACCATGGCAGCATCAACCACCTGTCCATGCCCGGAGCCGCGTGCCTCGAACAATGCGGCCACCACCCCTAACGCAAACAACAATCCTCCGCCCCCGAAATCGCCCACCAAGGGCAGCGGCGGAACAGGCTTTTCCCCGCGACGGCCAATATGCGCAAGCACTCCGGACAACGCGATGTAGTTGATGTCATGGCCGGCGGTCTGGGCGTAAGGCCCCTCTTGGCCCCAGCCGGATATGCGGCCGTACACCAGCGCCGGGTTGCGCTTTTGGCAGATGTCCGGTCCCAAACCGAGCCGCTCCATCACCCCAGGCCTGAATCCTTCGAGGATCGCGTCGGCACTGGTGAGTAGATCAAGCAGAACCGCCTGACCTTCCGGGTTTTTTAGATCAACGCCGATCGAGCGGCGACCCCTCGCGAGGGTTCCCTGGGTCATGGCGGCGACAGGATCGGTCACCGGCTGCCCGACCATTGATGACCGATGCACCGTAATGACATCGGCGCCCATGTCGCTTAGAAGCATTGCACAGAAGGGCGCCGGGCCGATTCCGGCAAGTTCGATGATCTTTACGCCTGTCAGCGGTCCTGTACCGCGGCCAGCCCTCAGTCCACTTGTCATGTGATTGACTTCGATCCGATGCCGCCGGTGCGCTGGGCGGCGCTTGCCATGTACTCTTTCGCCAATGATTTCACTGTTTTGCGGGCAAGCTTGCCGGTATCGGTGCGTGGCAGTCCCTCTCGGGAAATAGCCATCCGGGCCGGAATCTTGAAGGATGCAATCCGGGAGCGGCAGTAGGCCTTCAGTGCGGCTTCATCAATCATGTCCGCGTCCGGGGCCAGAGTCACGAAGGCAACGGCGACCTCGCCCTTGAGGTCATCCGGAACGCCGACGACGGCCACTTCTCCCACGGCCGGATGCGTGCGGAGGAACTCTTCGACCTCGACCGGTGCGATGTTGATTCCACCTGTGCGGATCATTTCACTCGCCCTGCCGACCAGGTGCAAAAAGCCCTCCTCGTCAAAGAAACCAAGGTCCCCGGTACGGAATGCGCCGTCGTCGGTGAAGGCTGCTTGGTTCTGTTCCGGCGCTCCGAGATAGCCGCTCGTTACGTACCCGCGAACGGTGATTTCTCCGACCTCACCGACCGGCATGTCCTCACTGCTAAAGTGATCCCGGATGACCACGGTGTTGCCGCGAAGCGGAGGGCCCTGGCTGGCCATCTTCTTTTCAAGGTCCCAGTCCCAGGGTGTGACGGTACAGCCGCCGTAAAGCTCTGTCGAGCCGTAGGCGTTGCAGATGCCGGTGATGCCCAGGCCAACAGCTGCCGTCTCCACGTCCTTCGACGATCCGATGGTCATGCCCTTGGTCAGACTCCGTACCCGCTCGAGCGAAAATTCTTCGTGTTGGACCAGGGCAGCTGTGATATTCGGCAGCGTGTAGGCGACCGTGCACTGCTCCTTCTCAATGATGGCGAGGGCCTCCACTGGCTCGAAAACCTCCTGCAGGACCAAGGTCGCCCCTGCCGTGAGGCCGACCATCAACGCGTTGGCGCCACCATAGCTCCAGAAGAGCGGGACGGGAACCCAGATGCGGTCGTCCGCTGTCACCGCCATGCGTTCGGCTATGGCTTGGCCGTGGACAAGGGCTGTGCTGTGGTGGATGGGGACTGCCTTCGGCCGCGCTGTTGAACCGGAGGTGTACAGGACCAAGATCGGATCATCACCATTCTGGGGTTCCTGGTCCAGCGACTGGGCGTTGTCTGCCTCCGGGATGAGAAGGTCAGGGAATGAAAGCAGTCCTGGCGCCGGCTCGCTACCGTTGATCAGGACGATCTCGCGCAGACGGTGAAAGGCCGCCGACTTCCAGCCCCGCTGGCGTGCTTCCCACGCTTCGGGGACCAGCTCTTGTAAGAGCGGGTCTGTCCTGCCGGTCTTGAACCCGGAGAGGGCGATGAGCACTTCGCAGCCGCTCTCGGCCAGCAGGTGTTCAAGGTCCCACCTTTTGGCCCAGGTGTTGAACGCGGCAACCCGGCCCCCCGCCAGGATCGTTCCCAAGGCGGCGACGATCCATTCAGGGCGGTTGGTGCACATCAGGCCTACGGTGGTGCCGGGGCTGACGCCGATCCGGCGAAGTCCTGCCGCGAACTGGCGGGCCTGCCGGTGCAGTTCCTCGTAGCTCAATGTTCCGTGCGCCGAGACTATGGCGGCCTCGGGTCCGCGTGATAACGCGTGTCCGGCCAGCAGTCCCGGAATCCGGGAGATCGCTTCGTGGTTCACGAGCTCTTCACCTTGTCGTTCGCAATTGTCGAGTGAAATCATTTCGGTGCCATCCGGATTGCTCCATCTAGGCGGATTACTTCCCCGTTCAACATCGGGTTCAGAACAATATGTTCCAGCAGTGCCGCGTACTCTGCGGGTGCTCCCAGCCGGGCCGGGTGCGGCACCTGCGCCGCCACCGATAGCTTTGCCTTTTCCGGCATGGATGCCATCAGTGGGGTATCGAAGAGTCCGGGCGCCACCGTCATGACCCGGATGGCATGACCGGCGAGCTCCCTGGCCGCAGGCAACGTTAGGGAAACAACCGCGCCTTTGGAAGCAGCGTAGGCAACTTGCCCCACTTGCCCCTCATAGGCGGCAATGGATGCTGTGCAGATGACCACGCCGCGTTCCTGGTCTTCGGGTTCGTTGTAAGACATGGCGTGGCTCGCGTGGGACAGCAGGTTGTAGGTGCCTATGACGTTGACGTCGATAATGAGCTTCGCCTTGTCCCATCCGATCACGCCGTCTCGTCCAAAGAGGCGAACGGGCGGTCCGATTCCTGCCGCTGCCACGGCCACGCGCAGGGGAGCGAGGGCGACAGCCGTCTCGACTGCGCGTTCCACGTCCGCCGGTACGGTGACATCGCCAGCAACGAATTCGGCATTGTCCCCCAATTGTTGTGCCAATTCCTGGCCGGGGGAGCCAGGCAGATCCATGATCACCACTCGGGCGCCGGCGCCGTGAAGCTTGTCCACCGCGGCACGGCCCAGACCAGAGGCGCCACCCGTCACTACTGCCGAGCAGTTGGAAATGCGCACTATCTGCCCCTCCCAGTTGCCGAGGCGGTTGCTCGGACATGTCCTGCCGACTCAATGTTGTATTCGGCCACGTCTGCGTGGCGAAGCCTGTGCCAAAAGTCGACCACTTTGAACGGATTGTTCACCACTACACGGCCCCGTGAGTTCCGGTAGTAGACGTCCATGCCTGGGTGAGTCCAGACCATAGCATTGTGGGCTGCATCGACCTGTTCGTTGTACTTGTCGTGCACGTCCTGGCGGCATTCCACAGAGACATAGCCGTTTGCGAACATCTGCTTAAGCAGGTCCATGATGTAGTGCATTTGCAGCTCCATGAGGAAGAGCAGGCTTCCGCCGTGACCGAACTGCGTATTCGGGCCATAAAGGCAGAAGAAATTGGGGAACCCCGGGATGGCAAGGCCAAGGTACGCGCGGGCGTCATCGCCCTCCCACGTCTCGTCGAGGCTCTTCCCATTGCTTCCCGTGATCGCCATGGGGGCGAGGAAGCGCACGACATCGAATCCGGTCGCGAGAATGACGATGTCCACCTTGTGCTCGGTGCCGTCGGCAGTGACGACTCCTTCCGGCCGGACCTCGACGACGCGCTCCGTCACCGGCTTCACATTCTCCTTTGTCAGCGTCCGGAACCACCCGTTGTCGAGCAGCATGCGTTTTCCAAAGGGCGGGTATTTCGGCAAAACCGAATCCAAGAGGTCCTGGCGGTCGCCAAGTTCCGACACAATGTGCCTGGTGAAGTACCGCCGGTGCCCGTCATTTGCCTCGTTGATCGATCGCTCCGGGTGCGGCCAATCTGGGTCCTTCTGCAGCGATTCATGGATGCGGTCGTTGAAGACCCATGCAAGGCGCAGGCGGTACCACTCCTCATAGAGGGGCACAGCCAGGAAAAGCTGTCTCACCCGCTCCGGCACAGGAACCTTAAACTTTTCGAAAGGCGCAGCCCACTGCGGCGAACGCTGGAACACGACGAGAGACTCAACCGTGTCGGCAATGGCCGGAACGATCTGCATGGCGCTGGCGCCATTCCCGATCACGGCCACCTTCTTGCCGGCCAGCTCCAGGCTTTCCGGCCATCGGGCGGTATGGGCGACTGGACCATTGAAACTATCAAGACCCTTGATGTTCGGCATCTTGGGTTTGTTGAACGCCCCTACCGCACTGATCACGATGTTGGCGGTCAGTGTTTCGGTCGAGCCATCTTTCCTCCGGACTTCCAGTAGCCAGCTCGCTGCGTCGTCGTTGAATGCCGCTGAGGTTACCTCCAGGCCAAACCGTATGTTTTGTCGGACCCCGAAGTCGTCGGCCACCCGGTTGAAATACTCCCGCAGCTCCTCCTGGGCAGCGAAAAAACGCGTCCAGTCGTTCTTCGCAAAGGAGTACGAATAAAGGTGGCTGGGAGTGTCTACACCGGCTCCCGGATAGCGGTTTTCGAACCAGGTCCCCCCGACATCGTTGTTCCGCTCGATGATGACGTAGGGGATTCCGGCCTCCTGCAGTTTGACGGCTGCACAGATGCCTGACGCGCCTGCACCGATGATCACGGCGTTGAAGCCCTCCGGGACCGTCGTCGCAGTGGAGGCTGGGGTCAGCTCATTCGGTGGCCTCTCATCCAGCCCAAGCTCGTGGGCCATCATGTCGGCATACTCCAGCGGCACGTTCTCGCCTACCGAAACACCAAGCATGTCGACAAGCATCTGGCTTGAGGGAGCGGGAATTGCCAGGGGAGTGCCTCGGCGCCACGCCAGGATGGCCTCAAGCGCCCTCTGGCGGATCTCGGTCTGTACATGGCTGTCAAGGCCGCCGTCATCGTTGTCTCCCAAACCCCTGTTGCGGGTAGGGCGGTACGGGTCCTCCAGCCACCGCTGGTCGCCCGTCATCTGGACGAGGACCATGAGCAGCGTCGGGATATTGGCAATTTCGATAGCTTCGGCAATCTGCTGATCGCTCATGCCGGCTTGGCCGTCAAACATGGTTCTGCTCCTGGATAATGTGACTCAAGTACCCTACTTATTGATCGATTAGTAATTGAAATCGTATAGGGCTGTGCAGTCTCTGGTCAATAGAAATGCACAGTGGACAAGCACTTAGTGCTGTGCCCGGTCGGCGTATTTACTCCACCGCACCCGGACTTCCTGCTGGCAGCTGGTCAAGGCCTTTCAAGAGGGCTCCAAGAAAGGGTCTGGACCCGCCAAAGTTGCGCAGGATGCGTGCAGCGCCGCCAGCTTAAGGTTGTACCACACCAGGGCGCATGGACTGCGTGCCAGGTCAGCTGCGTGACGACTAGCGGCTTATCGGCCGAATGCATCAGCGCGTTCGCAGGCGCGACCCAACTCCACGTCTCCAAAAGCCTGTCGGGCAGGTGCGAGGCTGGCCTCTCTTCTACTACCCCGCCCCTGTGGTCCATGGGGCATGCGGGTATCCGCCGCTTGGCGAGCCTCCGGAGGGTCCGAGTGGGTATGCGTGGACGCGAAGCGACGCTTTGTACCGTTGATTTCAGGTGTTTGAATTTCATGTATGAGCAGAGGGAAGTTCGCGTAGCTGGGGAAGCCCTGTTCATGTTCATCGGCCGGCGCTTCCACGCCCGTCGGCAGAGCGGCGGTGGGCTGCGGCCATCGCCGAATGGAGCCCCTCCGACAGCGTCGGGTGGGGGTGCATGGTTGCGAGCACATCTTCAAGGCGGCTCGCGGTTTCGACTGCGAGGGCAGCCCCGGCAATGAGATCAGTCGCTCCAGGGCCGGCGAGGTGGACGCCGAGTATGATGTCTGTCTGGGGGTCGACGACAACTTTGACGAGGCCGGTCTCTTCGCCGAGGATGACTGCGCGGCCGTTGGACGAGAATCGGCTCCGGCCGACTCTGATTGAGCGCCCCTGCCGTTTTGCTTCCGCTTCTGTCAGTCCGACGGATGCCACTTCTGGGTCGGTGAATGCGATTAAGGCCGTCCGCGAGTCTGCTGCACTGGGCCGTCCGGCGAGCACTTCGGCAGCAACCCGTCCTTCTGCTAGTGCCCGATGCGCAAAGGGGAGTCCAGCAGTTACATCGCCCACCGCAAAGACGTGTGGCACCGATGACCTATTCTGCTCGTCAACCTCAATGTGGCCAGTCTCGCTTACCCGGACGTCGAGAAGGTCGAGCTGGAGGTCGTCTGTGAGCGGAACTCGGCCCACGTTTACCAGGAACTTTTCGGCGAGCACACGGTCGCTTGTTCCGTTGGATGCAACCAAGAGGTCGCCGTCCTCCATCCCAGTGGCCCTGGTGCTTAAACGTACATCGATACCAAGAGACCGGCCCTTCGCTATGACGAGCTGGGCGAGATCGCGGTCAAAGCCAGCAAGTATTGAGTCGCTCGATTCGATGATCGTCACCCGGGACCCGAACCGCGCAAACGCCATCGCCAGTTCCATCCCGGGGTAGTCACCGCCGACAATGCACAGGCTCTCCGGCACTTTCTGCAGGGCGAGCACACCGGTGGAATCAAGAACGCGCTCATTGTCGACTGTCAGGAAATCGAGCGTCGCGGGCGCAGAGCCTGTGGCGATGACGGCATGTTCGAAGCGCAGGTAGCTGGCGTGGGCACCGCTTTCGATGACGACACGGTTCCTGTCAAGAAACCGCGCCGTACCAGTTACGACCCGCACTTTGGACAGCATTGATCTCACTCCGCCCGCGAGTTGGGCGACGATCTCGGTACGTTGTGTCTGCAGCGCCGGCAGATCGATGCTCAGGTCGCTGCCCGACAGATAGGCCAGCGTGTTCGAACGCACGAGGTCGCGGGCTGCAGTTGTAAATACTTTCGAGGGGATGCAACCAGTGTTGAGGCAGACGCCGCCGAGATTACCCTGTTCGACAAGCGTGACATCCTTACCGAGCTCGGCGGCACGGGCGGCGGCACTGTAGCCGCCGGGTCCTCCTCCGATCACAAGAACGTCGATGGATTCAGCCATTTCACCAACGACCATGTCAGCGGCCTTCCACGAGTAGGTAGATGGGGTGTTCCAGCAGATCAATCACTGCTTGGCAAAACCCGATGGCAAGGTCACCGTCAACGATCCGGTGATCGGAAGAGTAGGAGATAGGCAGCATCATGCGCGCGACGATCTCGCCGTCACGCACCACTGGTTCCAGGGAAGCGCGTCCGAATCCGAGGATCCCGGACTCCGGTGTCCGAATAATTGGCGTACCGAATTTTCCGCCAAGGGGTCCGTGGTTTGTAATGGTGAACGTTCCATCACTCAAGTCCTCGAGAGCGATCCCGCGGACACGTGAGGCCGCGGCGAGTTCATTAAGCTCACGCGCTATAGCCAAGAGAGGTTTTTGATCGGCATCCTTGATGACGGGGATGACCAGTCCGTCCGGGGTATTGGTGGCGACGCCGATGTTCCGGCGGCCGCGTACGATGATTTCCTTCGCGTCGGCATCGAAGCTGGAATTAGCCATTGGGTAGCGGACGAGGGCGAGTGCCGTTGCCTTTATCAGGAACGGCGTGAGGGTGATGGGCGTGTCCGCTGCAACGTCCGATGCCTGCAGCGTCTTCCTCATTTCCAACAGGGAGCTGACATCAGCCGAAAGGAATGTGGTCGTGGCGGGAATCTGTTGGACAGCTTGAACCATCGCCTCGGCGGTTCGTCTCCTCACGCCACGGACCGGAATATGCTCATCCGCCCCGTGCCCGAATTTGGGGACCGCCCGTTCCGCTATAGCGTCGGCAGCGCCAAGGATGTGGGATTGGCCGGGAGATGCTGCCTTCGCACCGCTAGCGATGTCACTTTCAGCCGTACGACGAGCAGTCGCCCGGACGTCGTCGTCGGTAACTCGGCCGCCGGGGCCCGTACCTGGCACATCAACCAGCGTCACCTTGAGTTCCCGCGCGAGCCTTCGCGTTGCAGGGGTGGCTGCCGGCGATGGAGGCGCCTGCTCCGAAGTCGTGGCCGCTGGCAGTGGAGGCGCCTGCTCCGAAGGGGCTGTGGCGGGGGGCGCCGTCTTGGACTGCGTTGCATCGGTGGGGCCTTGCTCCTGGCTAACTCCACCGTCATCAATGATCAGGAACAGCTCGCCGACCTGCACTATGTTGCCTTCTTCGGCGCCGAACTGCGCAACTACGCCGCTGGCGGGCGCAGGCATAACGACGACGGCCTTGCCGGTCTCGATCTCAGCGACGGGCTGATCTTCTGCAACCGTGTCCCCGACGGCTACTAGCCATTTCACAATTTCGGCTTCAGCAATGCCCTCGCCTACATCGGGGAGGTTAAAAACGAATGGCATCTTGTGTGTCCTCAAAAATTTAGGGTGCTGCGAATTCCGCGCAGCACACGTTGGGCATCAGGAATGTAGTGGTCTTCGAGGTGGGGCACTGGGTACGGTGTGTCATAGCCGGATACCCGACACACGGGGGCCTTCAGGTAAAGGAATGCGTCGTTGGCTACTGATGCAGCAACTTCAGAGGCGAACCCTCCCGAGAGCGGTGATTCTTGGACGATCACCACCCGCCCGGTCTGCTTGACCGCATCACGGATCGTATCGGTGTCGAGGGGAACGAGTGATCGGAGGTCGATGACTTCGACGTCGGTCCCCTCTTCCGCGGCAAGTTTCGCCGCCTCGAGTGCAACTTGCACCATGGCACTCCAAGCTATGAGCGTGACATCCCTGCCCGCCCGTGCGATGCGCGCCTTTCCGAACGGCACTACGTGATCTCCGTCGGGAACCTCGTCACGTACGAGCCGGTATCCACGCAGCGGTTCGAGCATGAAAACAGGATCGGGATCCCTGATTGCAGCGGCCAACATCCCGCGCGCATCGGCCGCTGTTGCCGGGGCAATGAGCCGAAGGCCAGGACTGTGGGCGAAAAGGGCTTCGAACGCGTCAGAGTGGAGTTCCGGGGTGCGGACGCCGCCTCCGTACGGGGCGCGGATGGTGACCGGCATAGTCAAGGAACCCCTTGTCCGATACCGCATGCGGGCCAGTTGGTTGCCGACCTGGTGGAACGCCTGTTGTGTGAAGCCGAGAAACTGCATTTCGACAACCGGAATGAGGCCGGAGGCCGCCAGTCCGATGGAGGTGCCGATGATGCCGGCTTCGCTCACCGGCATATCGAATACTCGGCTCTTCCCATATTTCGCTTGCAGGCCGTCTGTCGCCCTGAACACCCCGCCCGACTGCCCGACGTCTTCACCGAGCACGATGACGCGCTCGTCCCTCGCCATCTCTTCGTCGAGCGTACGGCGTATGGATTCAACGACGGTCATTGTGCTCATAGCTTCTCCTGCATCTTCCTGAACTCGTCGCGCTGCCTGCGCAGACGCAGGTCGGGGTGCGCGACGACGTGGTCAAAGATTGTCTCGGGATCGGGGCGAGGAGTTGCATCAAAGGCGCGCACTGCCTCCTCGATCTGCTCGTCGCACCACTGGATGCAAAGCTGTTCCCGATCGTCGTCCCACAGTCCTCGTGATGCGAGCCATATACGGAAGCGCTTGATCGGATCCCGCCGCTCCGCCTCCGCAACATAGTCAGCCGGCACGTAGCGCGTGGGATCGTCAGCTGTGGAGTGGGCTCCCATTCGAGTGCAGCGGGCCTCGATAAGTGTTGGGCCCTCTCCTCGTTCAGCCCGGGCACGGGCTTGGGCTACCGCTGCGTAGACGGCGAATACATCGTTGCCGTCGACTGTGACTCCCGGAAAGCCATAGCCCGCGGCGCGCTGGGCCACGGATGTGGCTGCCGATTGCTTCTCCCAAGGGATGGAGATGGCCCACCCGTTGTTTTGGCAGACGAACACAACGGGCACGTTATGCACGCCGGCGATGTTGAGTGCCTCGTGGAAATCACCTTCATTGGAGGCGCCGTCGCCGAATTGGGTCAACACAACCCCCGGCTTCCCCTGCAACTGCAAACCCCAGGCTTGCCCGACGGCATGTGGCAGGTGCGCCGCGAGAGCGACCTGCTGGGGCCATAACCGTCCGTTTGCCGGAAGGTCCGCGCCGGCCGGATGTCCCATCCGATTGAGCAGGTAGGTGGAGAGCGGCAGGCCCCAATGGAACATCGCGAGTTGCTCGCGATACTGCGGAACAAAATAGTCGATGTCGAGGTTCATCGCGAACGCGCTGCCGACCGAGGCCGCTTCTTGGCCCGACAATGGAGGATATGTTCCCAGCTTGCCCCGACGCTGCAGGGCTATGGCCTTCTGATCGAGGCGTCGACCAAGGCACATCAGGCGAAACATGTCGGCAAGCCTGTCATCGGCGATCCCGGGGAGCTCGCCCACCAACTCTCCGGATTCGTTGAGTACCTGCGAAACCTTCAGTTCGTGCCGGCCAATTGGAGATACGGTACCGGTTTTCATGCCTTTTCCTCCTCGGCAGTAAGCGTTGGATTCCGCCGTATGTCGTCAGCCTGGCGGCTCCGTGTTTTCCTGCCCCTTCTTTGACGCGCCGCAACGGCATCGACGACCCCGACGAGGCCCTTCGGTGCGAACAACACGATAAGCACGAAGAACAGGCCAAGAATGAAGAAGGGCTCGGCAAGAACGTTGGCGACGCCCGTAGGTAGGCCGTCTAGAACGCCGGAGGTCGAAAGCTCAGGGAGCCGATACGTGATGATCACATACAGGAGTCCACCGATGGCCGCGCCCCACAACCGACCTTTCCCGCCAATAACCACCATCACAATCAGTGCAAGGCTGAACTGTACTGATGCGCTGGACGGGTTAGCGCCGCGCACAACAAGCAGGAAGACAGATCCGCCTATCGCGGCGAGAAAACCACTGAAGACGAACGCCATCAGTTTGTAACCATAGGGAACCATGCCCAGGGACTCGACACGCGATTCGTTTTCGCGGATGGCCTGCCAGACGCGTCCGGCGCGGGACCGTATGGCAATTAGCGCGAGCACGTAGGCGAAGACGGCGAAGAGCAAGGCCAGCCAGTAGAGCCACCGGGCGTCCCTCGCATTGGCCAATAGCCCCGGAACCTGCTTGAAGACCAACGGGAGCCCTTCATCGCCACCGGAAATATCGAATGAATCCGTCAGAAGCAAGATGAACAGCGCTTCGGCGAAAGCCAGCGTCACCATGGTGAAGGCCAAGCCTTTTACCCGAAGTGAGAGAGCCCCGAGACCTGCTGCGACGCCTGTCGACAACAGAACCGCCAACCCAGCCGCGATCCAGTAATTGAACCCTTGACCCATGACGATGTTGGTGCCGTACATCGAGATCGCGAACACCATCGCGTGCCCTGCGCTGAGGAGCCCCGTGTAACCAAAAACGACATCATACGAAATAGCCAGCCCAGCGTATACAAGCCCCACGGCAATGATGAGGAGAGAAGCCGGGCTGGATAATGGCCCAGGCAGCAGGATTGGCACGGTGACATTGAGTATTGGGAACACGGCAAAGAGCGCGAAGGCGGAGGCGCCGATGAGGATGGCAGGCGATGGGCGCTGTCCCTTGAGCAGAGACCTTGGCTTCAACGTTGGCGACGGACGCGACGTGTCAGCGATGATAGATGTGTTCATGCCGTCCTTCCGAACAGGCCTTGGGGCCGAATGAGCAGAACCGCAGCGAGCAATGCAACAACGGCAATGTCACCAAGGCCAGTGCTCAGGTAAAAATTCACCAGCTGTTGGATGAACGCCACAAGCACCGCGGCGACTGCAGTACCTGCGACCGAACCCAGACCGCCGATGATAACTACGATGAATGCGAAAATCAGCTGGCTCTGGCCCAGGCTCGGTGTAATACCGTTATAGAAAACGGAACCAAGAGCACCACCTATGGCAGCGACTAAAGCACCGATGCCAAAGACGACCGTAAACGTGCGTTCCACGCGGATACCCAGGGCACGTACCATCTGCCGGTTCTCAACTCCGGCGCGGATAACGAGACCGAACGGCGTGGAATTAAGGAACCAGAGCAGAGCGACCAGCACGATGAGGGCACCGCCAATGATCAGCAAGATGCTATTGGGAATTTCCGCGCCTGCGATGGAGACCACATCCCTAAACCACTCCGGCTGCTTCAGCTGCCGCGGGAAGTGTGTGAAGAGCCCGGCGAAGAGGCCTTGCAGTGCGAAGGCGAGCCCAAGCGTCACGAGGATCTGAGCGAGGTGATCACCATAGTTGCGGGCGATCATGATCTTCTCGATCAGCACTCCGCCCAGGAAACCTACCAGCGCAGCGGCGAGCACGGCAATGATGAAGCGCAATACAAGCGACGGAACCGGGAAATATTCCATTGTTGTCCAGGCGACGTACCCGCCGACACCGAAGAACGCACCGTGGGCGAGGTTGAGGACGTCCATCAGGCCGAAGATCAAAGAGAGCCCGGAGGAGACGAGGAAGTAGAGCCCGGCAACCCCGAGACTCGTGATGAGAATAACGACGGTAGTAGTCATGCGCTGTTATCCGTTCGAAAGATTCGTGGTTCGGACGTCGAGTTTGCTCACGCGTGTAGCGCCCGATACACCCAGATACAGGCGTGTCATTTCAGGATCGGCTACCAATTCGCTCATAGGCCCGGCAAATACGACCTTTCCGTGATCGAGCACGACGGCGTCGGTCGCCAGCCGCTGGGCGACTCTGACGTTCTGCTCGACAAGTAGAACAGTCGAGTCGGTTGCCGCATTTTCAAGGGCAGCGACCATGTCAGTCACGACGATCGGAGCAAGACCCTTGCTTGGCTCGTCGACTAGGAGCAGTCGGTTCCGATTCAGCATGGCCCGGGCAATCGCGATCATCTGCTGCTGGCCGCCCGAGAGGGATCCTGCGCGCTGTTGGCTGCGCTTGAGCAAGTCCGGAAACAGTTCATGAACTCGCCTAAGTCGTTCAGCTGATTCCGCTGACCGTGCCGCGAGTCTGAGGTTTTCGGCGACAGTGAGGCGAGTGAAAACTTCCCTGTCTTCGGGAACAAACCCAATACCCTCGCGGACGAGCATGTCGGTCGATCGGCCGATCGTCTCTTCACCGGCGATCCGGATACTTCCCTTCGCCTTAAGGATTCCAAGAATCGCGAGAAGGGTGGTGGTCTTTCCCGAACCGTTGCGCCCGAGCAGGGCCGTGACGCGGTTGGGTTTTACATCGAAAGAGACCCCGTGGAGCACATGAGCCTCACCACGGTAGACGTGCAGGTCCCGCACGCTGAGTAGCGGCTCCGTAGGCTCGGCTGACGCTTTCATAGTTCCGGCCCCAGATAGGCCGCTTGGACGCGTTCGTCAGCCATGACAACTGCAGGAATGTCGCAGACGAGTAATTGGCCGCTCTGCATTACCGCAACCCGATCGGAGACGTCGATCACCAGGTCCATTCGGTGTTCAACCATAATCACCGTAGTTCCTGAATCGTGCACGGCGCGGACGACATCGACCATTGAGTCGATGTCTTCCGCAGAAACACCGGCGGTCGGTTCGTCCAGAAGCAGGACGCTTGGCTGGCTGCACAACACAAGCGCGATCTCAAGCTTTCTCTTGTCGCCGTAAGGCAAATCGGATACTTGGTCTACCGCCCGGCGCCCGAGACCGACCCTTTCAAGACACTCACGCGCCTGGGAAGTAGCTCCATCGTTTGTCGATGGAGCCTTGAAGATATTCATGCTGCCCCTGATGTTTGCCTGCGCGGCTAACCTCGCGTTTTCCAGGACCGAAAGTCCTTCGAACAGACTCGACGTTTGGAACGTCCGGGCGATACCTCTCCGAACCCGGTGTGCGGCTCGAAGCTTCGTGACGTCATCGTCCTTGAGAAGGATCGAGCCGGCTGTCGGCCGGACTGCGCCCGATAAAAGGTTCACGAGGGTGCTTTTGCCCGCCCCATTGGGGCCGATCACCGAGAGAAACTCTCCCTCGCGTACATCAAGATCGACGCCATCAATGATCGTGAAGCCGCCGACGTGCCAGCTCAATTCGCGTGCGCTGAGCACAGTTGCCCGCTTCACCATGTCGGTGGACACCGCCGGCCCGTTCATTTCCTAATTTCGTTCTCGGGCGGTGCGATCTTGTCACCCGGAATGGTGTCTTTGACCGAGGCCGACTGGGTTCCTGAAGCGTTGTCCAGGGAGGCAAGGAACAGGTCTTGACCCATGGCATGATCTGAGGCGCGGATTGCCATCTTCCCCTTCGGGGCCTCGAAGGACCAACCCTCCAGCGCCCTAATCATGCCCGACACGTCGTCCGGTCCTGCTGTCTTAATGGCGTGGACGACCATCTGGGCTGTCACGAAGCCGTCGTGAGTCGAGAGGTCAGCCCCAGGTGCCTGTTCTGTGAGGCATTTGTTCAGCTCGCTGTCAGAAGCCCCCGGGAAGTAATGGCTCACGAAGGTAATGTCTTTTGCCGCCTCCCCGTAGACCGGCCAATTCTTCTTCTCGACGAGGAGCGTTGCCACCTTTGTAGAGGTGAGCACTTTTTGCTGGACGAGGGCTTGCCACATCGCCGCAGAGGTATCGCCGTAATACACGACGATCAGCAGGTCCGGCTTCGCTTCCACGACTCTGCGGGCATACGCGGTGAATTCATTAGCGTTGAGCGGAACAAGCACCGGAGTGACGGTCGCCTTGTCAAGGATCTTAGTCGCGGTCTTTACGTAGGTCTGCCCGAATGCATAGTCTTGGGCGAGAATGACTACGTTACCGGTGGCATTTGGGAGGACGCTGGCGAGGGCGGCCGTTTCTTGGTAGGCCTGCCGCGACGAGCGGAAAGCGTTCTCATTCAAGCCCGTCATTTCGTCCGTACCCGCCGCGCCTGAAATGAACAGCACGTTCTGCTCTTCGGCGAATTTCCCAATCTGCAGGGATATACCGGACGATGACGTACCGACGATTATGTTCTCGCCCCTGCCAACCATGCCGGTCGCGGAGGTGAGGGCCTTGGTGGCATCTCCGCCATCGTCCTGAACGTCGAACGAAACCGGATGTCCGTCGACGATGTTGGTTCCGTTCGTGCTGCAGAAAAGGCCTGCCTTGAGACCTTCCTGAATCATCTTCCCGTAGGTACCGAGTGGGCCGGTCAACGACGTCGGTACACCCACCACTATGGGTGTACCTCCGTCATTGACCGTTGTGCTGGTGCCTGACGCGCAAGCAGTGACCGCGACGAGCAGTGCCGACGTGCCAAGGGCACCCAGGATGCGGGTTTTGCGACTAATCATCTTTGACTTGTCCTTCTGTTGAGGGGCAGGCTTCCTGCGCTGGGCGGTGCCCGGACCGTGCTCGTCTTCAAAGGCGAAGACGCTGTTGCTGGAGTTCTTTGCTCATTCCGAATAGAACGACGCAGAAGTGTGCGCGATTGTCTGGCTTCCGTTCCCCGTCTGTGGTCGCGTTGCGCGATCCGCTGCTTGCTAAACGATCAATAAGTAACGTAATCGTGAGCCACACCACTGTCAAGACTTTCGCTCAAACGAGCATCTTTGTACCGGCAGGGCCCTTCACAATTGGGGGTCCGCTTGCCGAGGAAGGCTCGAACGTGTCTGCATAGCCCTCGGTATCGAACGGGGCATCTCGCAACTCGCTTGTCGCCTCGTCCTCCTTTGCCTGGACGAGACCAATTCGATTCACCAGGTCCATGCTTGCGCGGACGCTGTACTGGCACGCGTGCAGACCGTCGCAGCAAACTGATAGGCATACCGCGAGAGATCCTGAGGTTCCACTACCTCATCAAGCAATCCAGGGCGAGGGCCCGCTCCGCAGAAAGTTGAGACCGGACATGAGTAACCACGCGGAGGTCCGGCCAGATCAACCACCGTCCGGTCGATAGCAGGCTGTATACCAGCCCCAGCTTTCCCGGCCTAGTGGCGGAACGCGCTTCGTGTCAGCGAATCGCATGTCCCAGGCAAGGCCCAGTCCGGCCCCTACGCCTATGCAGGAACCATTGACCATTGCAATAGTCGGCTTTTCTCAGTGCCTCTAGGGCATCCTCGGCCTCGACCAATCCACTGGCTGTAATTGCGTGCGGCCATCGCGCTCACGCCCGAACTCGCCGACGTCGGCACCTGAGGCAAAGGAAATTTTCTCCGTCTCCCTGTACGACGACGACCTTCACCCACCCACGGATCCTCATTTAGGTTGGCCAAGATGTCCGGAAGTCAGGCATACATCCCACGGGGGGATCGAACTATGGCCCTTTGGCCTATTCAGTACGATGGTCGCTATTGCTCTTTGGCGCTCAATAACAATGTCATCCGTCACCTGGCTCCCCTTCTGGCGGCAGGGTTGCACAGACCAAGCAGCGCAGCTCTTTCCTTTGAGCGTGGCAGATAGAGGCGCTGGGGTCGCTTGGGCGATTATGGCGCATTCGGTGTTTTCGACTTGAGCCAAATTTCGTAGCCCTCAAACTTGTCTATCAGCACTCGGCTTTCCACTCCCTCGGGCGATAACCAAAGCATTCTCGAGTCGGCCGTTGCTATCTCCACACGTCCATCTCTTATAAATCGTCCATTTCTGCGTATCTCAACGTCTCTCGAGACCAGCCGACACCAATCTTCGACCCTGTAGAAACCCATTTACGCCCTTTCGAAAACTAGGAACGGAATCTGCAACTACGAATGGAAATTTCGTGGTCGCATTTCGAATAGCGGCAGATCACGACTCGCAGGTGCGGGCAAGAAGTGCCATCAATTTTAGGGCTGACAGTTGACAGGTTCACCCCAGAATTGGTTCTGTTGGATTTCCAGCCGCCCAGCGCTCATTTGTAAGAACGGGCATGCAATGCGTCGCCGGAGCAAGCGCTTGGTGGCTGGCGAACAAGATAGCGTCCACATCTCCCATGGGCGCACTCGCAGATCGCACATCAAACCGCGTATTTCGGACTTTCGTATTTTTTTCCGATATCTGTAGTCAATACGCTATTCAGGGAAGAGAACAAGGGATTTTCGAAAATACGAATCCGGAGGTGAGGGAGCACTTTTGCGGACGAAGCTGACCCCTGTGCTAACCGGTGTCCGCAACGCCGGGGTAGGCATCGCGCGTGCTGCTGCCCTTGGGCCTTGCTCCGCTGGTCACAGAACAGTTTTCGAAACCATCCGCGAAATCGGAAGGTCTGGCACCACCATGCTCCTGGTGGAAAAGAACGCCTCGCTTGAGCTGTCAACCGCGGAGTGAGGCTACGTCGTGGAACATGGCCATGTCTTGTTTCTTGGGTGATCGCGAGACTCTGAAGACTTTTCCAGCAGGGTGACGCGCGGTTTCAGCATGAGCGCACGGACGATGGCCGCCAGCTGCTGCTCGCGGCCGGACGGCGTCCCGGCCGCTTCGGCGGCGCTCTCCGAGCCCCGAAACAGCTCGCACTTCTGCAAGGGTCTGGGGTCCTGGTGGCTTTGGCCCGCCTCGACGTCCACCGACTAGAACGTTGCCTTCCACTGTCAGGATGCGAAAACCCGGCGGCCCGCGAGGCCCAGTGCTATCCCCCGCTCCGCAGAACCCTAGAGCTTTTTCACCCAACGCATGAGCCGCATCGGATGTGCCATCCGTGGGTGAGTAATCTTTCCGCTCCCAGAGCCAACGGTGGCGACCCGGTTCATCTAGGGAGCCGGCCAGTACCTGACGGGTTCTCCCTTGACAGAAGATCCCGACCGTGGCTAGCGTACTTATTGATCGATTAGCAAGTTGGTGAGGAGCGGCGAGATCCGAAAGGAGGAACGATGAAAGGTGACCGTCTGAAGCGGATCTTGAATGTACTGGAGCACCTGGCAGTAGACGGCCCTCAAACTGTCACTGGAGTCAGCACCTCCCTTTCTCTTCCCGTGAGCAGCACCCATGACCTGCTGAAAGCCATGGTTAAGGCTGGCATGGCCTCGCTTACCGAATCCGGGTACGTCATAGGCCCGGGAACTGCCCGACTGGCCATGAAGGTTCAGGCGCAATTCAGCATTGTCAATGTCGCTGGACCCGAATTGAAAAAACTTGTCGAGCGCATCGGATTCGACATCTACCTTGCAGTCCCGACCGGAACCCAGGTCGTTTATGCTGCCAGGTTCCGCGGACGCCAGGGGATCAACATCGACATTCCGCTCGGGATGCCCCTGTACCGTCATGCAACCGCCGTTGGCAAGTTGTTCGCAGCCTACGACAGGGAGATCCTCCAGGCTTTGCTCGCCGCCCCGCGGGCGGCCCATACCTCACGGACCAGGACCGACACGCAAGAGATCACCAAGGACCTGGCGGCCATCAGGAAACGCGGAATCAGCATCTCAAGGGAAGAAGCCGTAGTCGGAATCACCGGCATCGCTGTTCCTATCTGCAGCCCCGGCGGAAGGATCGTAGCTGCTGCCCACGTCTCGGCGCTCAAGGGCTCCCTGGCAGGCCCCCGCCTGAATGAAGTGTGTTCAGAATTAAGAAAATCTGCCGCGACGATCGAACAACCCCTCACCGGTGGGACGGCGGCTACCCCGCTGAAACGCCAATATTCAAACCAGCCGGGCCACCCATCCTAAGTGATGCCCTCGTCCAATACATCCACTGAAAGAAAGGGCCTATTGTGTCAAAACCAGCCCACCCAGAGGCGTCTCCCGGCCCCGCTATTGCTGTCGTTTCAGCATGCAGCACGGTCATAGAGCAGGAGACGACTCGCAGTCTCGAAGAAATGATCTTCGACACCACGACAAGGGCTCTGCAATCGGCCGGACTCGAAGCCCATGATCTGGACGGTATTGTCCTCAGCGGCAACGACGAGATCGATGGGCGAGTTATCTCCATCATGCCCTCCACAGGGCCTGCCGGCGGTGTGGATCGCGACACCACCATGATCGCCTCCTCCGGCGACCACGCCTTGATTTACGGATACCTCCGGCTGAAGGCGGGTCAGGGCAAGAACGTTCTGGTCGTCGGGTGGGCGAAGCCTAGCGAGTCCGTGGATCCGAACCGCGCCGAGCTCATGGCTGCGGAACCCTACCTTCTCCGGCAAGTTGGTATGAACAACACCATTGCAGCCGCCCTGCAGGCTTCCACCTGGGTTTCCCCCGCTGACGTACACATCTCCAATGCAACCACTGCATGGCCCCTGGAAAAAGAGGATCTGCCTGGCAGGGGAGACTCCGTGCATGCAGCCGTGTTGGCAGTGGACGGTGAGTTTACGGCCGGTGAGGAGCTCGCATGGATCGTCGACACAGGGTGGTCCACTGTCAGCTACGAAATCGGCACCCGGGATCTGGGCGATCTAAGCGCACTGCGCTTTGCCACTGAACAAATCGCGCGACGCAGCCCGGACGCAGCGCCAGAGCGATGGGACGCGGTCGAGATTGGCGGCGACAGCGAATACACGGTCCAGGCGGTCAGGCGTACGTTGTCGGTCCGTGAAAACGCAGAAATCAATGCCTCCGGCTCCCTTCAGGAACAGCTGACATCACCGCACGTTGCCGGGCTCGGGCGTATGTTGGCGGCCATCCGCGCCGTGGGAAAGTCTGCGGACAACGGCGACGGCGCACATGGCGGCCGCATCGTTGCGGGCGTTGGCTTCAACGGATATGCGGGACAGGGCGCGTCCGTGATGGTTTTCAGCAACTCCAAAGGAGCAACGGCATGATGAACGTCGGAATCGCTGGCTTCGGCCAGTCGAAATTTGTCACGACCCGGACGGACGTCACGTTTCCGGAACTCGTTAAGGAAGGCGCCGACCTGACGCTGGCTGATGCCGGTATCGGCATTGAAGACGTGGACGCGGTCGTCTACCCACTGGCCCCGGACGCGCTGATCGGCGTGAACAACGGGGAACGCTGGGTCATCGACGCCCTTGGTGCCACCGGCAAGCCGTTCATGCGTGTAAACAACGGCGGTGCCACCGGCATGAGCGCTGTTTTGGCGGCTTGGACACATATTGCCTCGGGCATGTTCGACGTAGTGCTGGTGGCCGGCGCGGACAGGGTCTCCGAATCCGGATCGGCGCAATCAGTCCTCAACAAGATGTGGGACATCGGTTACGAGCGGACCGTTCCGTTGAACACCATCACGATGTTGGCGCTGTCTGCCCAGCGGTACATGCACATGTATGACAGCGACGAAGTGGACATGGCCCGCGTGACAGTTAAGAACCGGACGCACGCCGCTCTAAACCCGCATGCACACCTGCGGACTCCCATCACAGTGGCCGAGGTCCTGGCCAGCCGAACACTGGCCTGGCCGATCAAGCTCGGCGACGCCTGCCCAGCCTCGACCGGCGCGGCGGGAGTTGTCTTGGTTTCCGAGCGCTACGCCAAAGCCAATGGGCTCGAGGTCGCGTGGATCCGCGGCATCGGTCAGAACAGTGAGACGTTCTGGATGGGTGACCGCGTTGGGCCCAAGACCCTGGGCGACCACGCGGACGCTGACGCGTTGGCATCGGCCTTCACTACGGCCT
The DNA here is from genome assembly GCF_030817015.1 of Arthrobacter sp. V1I7. Taxonomy (NCBI): domain Bacteria; kingdom Bacillati; phylum Actinomycetota; class Actinomycetes; order Micrococcales; family Micrococcaceae; genus Arthrobacter; species Arthrobacter sp. V1I7. The sequence goes on along the minus strand of NZ_JAUSYS010000002.1, from coordinate 90,147 downwards.
ATAAGCAGGCGGGCATCACCAACCCGCTTGGACAGATCGACGTCGCCGAGGTCTATGCGCCGTTTTCCAGTGTGGAGCTGCACGTCATTGAGGCGGCTGGCCTGGCGGAGAAGGGCAAGTCCCCGGAAGCTCTTGCCGCCGGCCAATTCACCTTGGGCTCAGACGGCCCAATCGTGAACCCGTCAGGGGGCACACAGTGCACCAATCCAATCGCCGTGACCGGGACGATCCGCGTCGGCGAGGCGGCAAACCAGGTCCGCGGCCGGGCCGGGGCTCATCAGGTACCCGGTGCCCGCATTGCGGTGGCCAGTGCCATCGGTGGAGACCACCAGTTTTATTCAACCATGGTGCTCAGCACCGATTTGGAAGGGATCTAGCAATGACCAGCCAGGCTGTAAAGAACCAGTCATCACAGGAACAAGGTCCTCTGTTTTACGAGCAGACGTGGGACCTTTCCTACCGGCATGCATTGGGGGAAACAACTTCCCGGTTCCTCCACGGACTCACCGAAGGAAAGATTTTGGGCAGGCGGGCCACTGACGGGCGCGTCCTGGTGCCGGCTCGGTCCTACGACGACCGGACCCACACTGCCACAGGGGAGTGGGTAGAGGTGGGCACGACAGGCACGATTGAAATGTTCACCGTCGTTTACGAACCCTTCAAGGGGCTCCCGAAGCCCCCGTATGCCCTGGCCTACGTGCTTCTTGAAGGAGCGGACACGGCGCTGGTCGGCTACGTTCGCGGGCTGGACCTTGCGGACAAGGATGTCGCCGCGCGTTCCCTGGCTATCGGTACCAAGATGGACGTCCGATTTGCCGAGGAGCCCACCGGCACGGCAGCGGACTACTGGTTCGAGCCTTCCAGCTCAAGCATCAACTAGCTCCGAACGAGGGCCGGAACGGTAAAGCCGGGTCGAGAACTCAATATCCCCGGGACATGCTGGTCATGCACCTTGACGATTTTTGGGGGGCGGGTGCTTTTGCACCGCGTCGATCTGCAGTACCGGAACCGTCGGCCGGAGAATTTCTGGTCGGAGTGAAGGCCTCTGAAGTACGCAGGTGCGAAGCCTTGACCAGACAGGGATAGGTGGACGCCGGTTGCGGCGACGTCAACGGACATGAGACCGCCGGTGTAGTCGAGTCGGACGGCGTTCGGAGGGTGCGAGGAGTTTGTCCACGCCGACCCTCTGAACGCCGTCCGACAGCCACCACCGTTGATCTTATTGTGGCTGCCTTACTGTCCTCCTGCGTCGAAGCGAGCATCAGGACCCCCACGCCGCGATGCTCGGAATCGCTGCAATTTGATCCTGACTCGTCGACCTCTAGGAACTTCAAATGCTGGGTTCGACCACGCGAAGCGTGAGGGCTTGGCAGAACCCGTTGCTGCTCGAAGCCGGAAAACTTCCCCTCGTTGCAAAGACACTCAAGTTCAACGAGGGCCCTGGGCGCACGTTGCCCTTGAAATACGAACCCCGTTGGAAGAAGGGTAGGTAATTCCTTGAGCACTCTGACCAATGACCGCTACTCAGTCGGGCCGGTACCTTGGTCTCCAGGACAGATGCCTCCGGATTGTGCGACGCTGCCCGAACTTCTGGACTTCCAAGCGGCAGAGAACCCGGACGCGCCTGCCCTCGTGGCCGGAGACAGCCGATATTCCTACCGGCAGCTAGCGGACAAGTCCGCGACCTTCGCAGCTGTGCTAAGCGGACTGGGCGTGCGCAGCGATTCGCATGTCGCGCTGCTGGCGCCAAACATTGCAGAATGGGTCATCTCGGCATACGGAACACTCCGGCTCGGCGTGCGGCTAGATACTTTCAATACATGGGTGCGCTCCTGGGACCTGCAGCACCTGCTGGAGGCATCGGGAACAGAGGTGCTCATCATGGTGGGGGCAGTACGTTCCAGCGACATGTTGGGCGAGCTGCGTGAGCTAGTTCCCGAATTATGGTCAACAGAACCGGGCCAGCTCTCCTGCGCAAATTTTCCTTCTCTGAAGCACGTCATCGTCATAGGCGATGAATTGAAAGGCAGCACGTTCCCCTCGGGGGCACTCCGCTTCAACGAGCTGATGCAGCAGGCAGAAGGTGCCACACCGCCTCCGTGTGTAGCCGTGGGATCAGCGCCGGCACTGGTTCTTTACACGTCGGGAACAACGGAGCATCCCAAAGCTGTACCGCTCAAGCACCGGCACATGATCGAAAACGCGTTTGCCATCGGGACGCGCATGGGGCTGTCGTCGGAGGACCGCGTCTGGCTGAGTTCTCCTCTTTTTTGGAGCTTCGGCGGGGCGAACGCTGCGATGGCCACCATGACGCACGGCGCCTGCCTCGTACTGCAAGAGCGCTTTTCACCGCATGAGGCAGCAAAGGTGCTGGCCGCTGAACAATGCACAGCAGCATATCTCCTACCCAGCATCGCCCTTGCCCTGGTTGATGAGGCTGGATCAAGGGTCCGTGAAATATCTTCCCTTCGGACAGGCCTCATAATAGGCCGTCCCGAAGAGGTGGAGCGGGCCATGGTGGAACTCAACATCCCGGAACTGTGCAATATTTATGGATCCACCGAAGTGTATGGAAATTGTTGTGTCACGCCGCACACCCTGCCGCGCGCGGACCGTATCATCAGCCAAGGCCCTCCACTGCAGGGAGTCGAGATAAGGGTTGTTGACCTCCAAAAGGGCAACAGCTTGGCGCTTGGCATCCCGGGGGAGGTGCAAGTGCGCGGACGCGTGACGGACGGCTACCTTGGTAACCCGGAAGCGACTCGGGCAGCCCTGACGGAGGACGGCTGGTACCGGACCGGCGACACCGGACTGATCCGGCTCGACGGCACGATCCAATTCATTGGCCGCCACACGGACATGATCAAGACATCCGGAATCAATGTATCTCCATCCGAAGTGGAAGGCTTCATAGCCACTCATCCGGCGGTGGCCGAAGTCGCCGTGGTGGGAGCACCGCATCCTGCCCGCGGGGAAGTAGCGGTAGCCTTTGTCGTCCTGACTCCTGGGTTAAATACTTCCGGTGATGAACTGAGGGAATACTGCAAGAAGTCCCTGGCGGGGTTCAAGGTTCCATGGACCGTTCAGGTGATCGATGAGATTTCACGGACCCCGACGGGAAAAATGATGCGGAAGGATCTGCGGGAGCCTGCGGCCAAGGTCGTGGACTCCCTAATGAACGTGTAATCGAAATAGTTGGTGGACTTGGAGTCAGGTGTATGGCCATGAAAGACGTAGCAAGAAGAAACTGGGGACGCTGGGGAGCCGACGACGAACAAGGCGCACTAAATCTGGTAGACGCGAAGAAAGTGCTTGAGGCCGTCGATCTTGTGAGACAAGGTCGGATCGTTTCCCTTGCCCAACCGGTAGGGCCCAAAGCCGGCGCGCCGCCGCACCGGAACAGGGGTTCCCGCTTTATGGATCGGGACGCTGGCGACTATGCACTGGGAGCCCGCTCGCCGGGAGGATTCCGATTTGCGGAGGACACCGTACAGATGTCCACTCACAGCGGTACCCATGTGGACGCTTTGGCACACGTCTGGACTGGCGACAAACTGTACAACGGGCATCCCTCAACCCAGCTCCGCTCGACCACCGGTGCTCAGAAACTCGGGGCCGACAAGCTAAGACCGGTACTCACCCGAGGAATTCTCGTAGACCTTGTGGACGCGTTCGGCGGACCGCTGGAACCGTCGACGCCCATAGGATCGGCTGAATTAATTGAGGCCTGCAGCCGCTCCAACGTCACCCCGTTGCCCGGGGACGCCGTCCTCTTGCATACCGGCTGGTGGCAAAGCCAGGGAGGCAACGCCTCGTATTTTGATCTTGAACCGGGGCTATCGGACGATGGCGCCCGTTGGTTGGCCGACCATGACGTCGCCTTGGTCGGAGCTGACAACTACGCTGTCGAGGTCCAGCCGGATCCCGATGGCAAGAACTTCCCCGTTCACCTGAGGCTCCTCCATGGGGAAGGAATCCCGCTCATCGAAAACCTCGACCTGCACGAACTCGCCATGGCGGGAGCCCCGACTTTCCTTTTTGTGTTGTCCCCGATTCCACTCCAGGGATCGACCGGCAGTCCGGTAACGCCGTTGGCGGTCCTCTGAGACGTGGACCCGATGGCCCGGCAGCGCGTATTGAGACCGTTAGAGCGGGATTGTGGCGGCGGTGACCGAACGGCTCTGAGTAGCCTCGGAAGCGGGGTTTGAACGCGGTGCAGACGAGCAAGTAGCGGGAGTGGTCATGGAGGAAGTTCAGGGTCTCAGGGTCCGGCCCGTCGGCCCGACCCAGGGCATGAAGTCCGACCGCCAAGTCTCGTTGGGCGGGTGCGCCTCGAAGCGGTGCAGGGAGGCGCTATGTCGTTTCTTAGGTTCCGGATCGATGTGGCCTCCGGCGTGCAGGATCCGACCGGATGTTCGAGGTCGAGGACCGGGAGGCATTCGGGTTGAAGGTCCAGGCGATCGTGGACGGCCCGGCATCCAGCCCGCCGTGCGCCAGGACTTTGCGCAGGGCCAGGATCCCGCCGACAACGGATTCCGGGCGTGTCCGAGGTCGGTGAGCGGACGCCGAGAGTGGGGTTCGACCCCTGCCATTCCGTCAGCGAGGTAGCCCTTGAGCAGTTCGTGGACCCATTTCTGGCTGACCCCATGTCCCGACTCGCGTGTCAATCATGTCGTGAAGCTAGACAGTGCCTTCGGGCCTCCGTGCCATATCCGTACTCTGAATACCGGTCCGCAAAGGACCGTTTCCGCATGGTGCCGGAAGTTTCGCGGAAGTACCTTCTTTAAGGTCGTTCCTGATGGTCATGACTACTTCACCGAGTTATTCAGTGCATAGGGCGGGCGGCTCAGCCCGGGGATGATGCTTTCGGCGGGGTCGTTGCCGAGTTGAAGAAGCTTGTTGTGTTGGTCCACATGGACAATCTGGGGGCAGTAAGCTTTGGCCTCTTCTGTGGTCATGTTCGCGTAGGTGATGAGAATGACTGTGTCGTTTACATGGACTAGATGCGCGGCAGGGCCGTTGATACCGATCACACCGGAGCCTCGCTCACCAGCGATGGTGTAAGTCTCCAGGCGCGCGCCGTTTGTGACATCGACGATCGCCACGAGCTCGCCCGGCAGGATGTCGGCCGCCTCCAACAGGTCCAGGTCGACGGTGACAGAACCGACGTAGTGCAGGTCCGCATGTGTCACGGTAGCCCGGTGGATTTTGGACTTAAACATTATGCGAGTCATTGGGTGCATGGAGATTACATTCCCTAAAGGGTTCGTAGAGGTAGGTGGCGTGGCTGGATGATTTCGGTGGCGCAGAGGACACACCCCTAGAACAGGTAGACGGGGCGGGGACATCGGCGCCTGGACCTGACCTCGATTTATTGAGCGACTTCCGCGGTGGGTACGGATTCGTCTAGGGGCATCCTGATGTCGTGACCTTGCGATCGCAGGTAGACCAGATGACTTGCCGTTTCAGAGATAGCCAGACGGAGAGAGATACTACGCAGAGAGTCCCAACCCCGGGACCATGTCAGGCGCTGGGCGGTTTTCCAGATGCTGTCTGGATCGTGCGCCGCGAGGACTTGGACTACTTCGTCGGAGCGATGAGCATTATGCCGCAGGAGTTCGTTCACTCGCGTACGCATACCAATAAATCTGTATTCGTGTGCCGGGCATACTTCCATCTCGTCCTCAAACCCGATCAGATTCAGCGACTCGTAGTAGTCAGCCAACGGATTGGTCGGCCCTGGGACGTCGAAGGATATGTGCGGGGAGATGCGGGGCAGCACATGATCCCCGCTAAATATGAGGCCGCGGGCTTCATCTACAAGACAGATATGCCCGGGTGAATGACCAGGGGTGGTCACGACACGGAGCGGCCGTCCGGCCGCGGGCACCAGGCCGCCATCGACGAGACGAACGTCTGGTTCGGCGAGTTTCGACAGTACTGATAGGCGTTCCTCATTGAACGCGATTTCGTCGATTTGATCTGGCGGGACACCCCACAGGGCAAACCGGGCGCGATCGTCTGCGACTTGCGAAGGAGCGTTACCAGGGGCCACGACGGTGCGCACTTCATGTTCTCCCATGGCAACCCATGCGCCGGAAGCATCCCGCAGTCGTGCGGCCATGCCGAGGTGATCGGAATGGTAGTGAGTGGCCACAATTCCTGTGACGTCAGTGACCGCGATTCCAGCCGTTCGCAGGCCACCCTGGAGGTGCCTCCAGCCATCATCACTGTCCCAACCTGGATCTATAACGACGACATCATCATTTCCGATAAGCGCATAACTCAGCGTGTACCGCAGCGGATTGTTCGGGAACGGAATCGGGATGGACCAGACGCTGGCGCGGATGCGTTCAACGGGGGGCAGAATCTTGTCCCGCCAAGCAACTTTCTGTTGATGGCCGGTGACGATGATCGAGGGAGCGTTCATGGAACCTTTCCGGATGGGTGCGCTAGCAGACCTCCTGGTACTGCAAATTCATGCCCAATGACGACTTGGACAAACACGGCGTGGCCGGGCTGGCAGACACGAATACGTCCGTCCTTCTCCCGGGAAACAGGATTCCTCAAGGAAAGCGCCCCGACGGTGGACGCATATCAGGCATGTCTCAAGAAGGTGCCTACCGGAGGCCGCTCGGGGCGTGGAGGATCATTGCATCGCCTTGGCCGCCGCCGCCGCACAACGCTGCCACACCTACACCTGATCCGCGAAGTCCCAGCTGCAAAGCTATGTGCAGGACAACTCGAGCGCCGGAAGCTCCAATCGGATGTCCGAGCGCCAGCGCGCCACCGCTGCTGTTGACCTTGTCACTGCTTACGTTCAAGGCCCTTGTGCTGGCTAGTGCAACGGCGGCAAAGGCTTCATTGATTTCGATGAAGTCAAAGTCTGCAGGAGTCAATCCCTCACGTGCCGCGGCCTCCTCTATGGCACGGGCCGGCTGGTGCTGGAGTGCCGAGTCGGGGCCGGCCACGGAGGAAGAGGCGCCGATCTCCGCTATCCAGAAAAGGCCGAGTTCTTCGGCCTTTCGCCGGCTCATCAATATTACGACCGCTGCACCGTCCGATATGGGCGAAGCAGATCCCGCAGTGATTGTCCCATCCGGACCAAAAGCAGGCCGAAGTTTCGCCAGTGACTCCAAGTTGATGTCGTCACGGATCGCTTCGTCTTCGCTGACAGTCTCAGGTTCACCGCGCCTCTGGGGCACCTTCACAGCAGCGATCTCCCTGTCAAAAATGCCGTCCCTTCGTGCACGAACCGCCCTTTGATGGCTCATGAGGGCATATTCGTCCTGCTGCTGGCGAGTGTATCCCCCGAGCCGGGCGTTGGCCTCGTCGGTCAAAGCTCCCATCGACTGGTCCGTGTATGAATCCCAGAGACCGTCGTGCTTCATGGAGTCGACGGCAGCGAAGTCACCGTAACGGTTGCCGACCCGCGATGACGGTAGCAGGTGTGGGGCCTGTGACATGGACTCCATCCCACCGGCAATTACGATGTCTGCAGCCCCGGCGCGAATCATCCGGTCGGCGTCGGCGATAGCGGCGATTCCGGAGAGGCAGACCTTATTTATGTTCGTGGCAGGTACGTTCATGCTCAGTCCGCCGAAAGTGGCCGCTTGCCGGGCCGGGATCTGTCCGGCACCGGCGGTGAGCACCTGGCCCATGATGACGTGGTCCACTGCATCGGCCGGTACGTTACACCGCTCCAAGGCGGCTTGGATGGCAAACCCACCCAGCTCTGCAGCGGAAAACCCGGAGAGCGCACCCAGGAGCATACCGAATGGAGTTCGAGCGCCCCCGACTACAACTGTCCGCTCTGCGGCAGTGGGGGCGGTCCTTTGGTTTACGCTCATTGGTTTTGTTCCTATTCAATGAAATGCCGGGACGGGCGTTGATCCGGTGGAAATTTGTGGTGCCGAGTCTGCACGGACTGAGGCGGGTGCTCGTTTCCTGTCGCGATACCCGGCGGTTACTGGCGCTAGAGGGGATCGTCTTCAGCTCTTCAGGCTGCTCTCATAGGCTTCCAGTACCGTGCTGAATTCTGCCTCGGTCTTCTCGCGGATCTCCTCCACGGTGACGCCCGGGGCCAGTCGGGTGAGCGTGAGCTGGCGCCCGCCGCCTGGGCTCTTGTTCAGGTCAAACACGGCAAGGTCGCTGATGACGCGGTCAACGCAGCTCAGGCCGGTCAGCGGCAGGGTGCATTCCTTGACGATCTTGGCCGTGCCGTCCTTTGCGTTGTGCTCGGTGAGGACCACGACGCGCGGCGTGCCGGCTACAAGGTCCATGGCGCCGCCCATGCCCTTGACCATCTTGCCGGGGATGGTCCAGTTGGCGAGGTCACCGGCGCCGGAAACCTGCATGGCGCCGAGGATGGCGACCTTCACGTGGCCGCCGCGGATCATGCCGAACGACGTCGCGGAGTCGAAGATGCTGCCGCCGGGGAGGACCGTGACGGTCTGCTTGCCGGCGTTGATCAGGTCTGCATCTTCCTCGCCTTCGTAGGGGAACGGGCCCATGCCGAGCAGGCCGTTTTCGCTCTGCAGGACGACGCGGACGCCGTCGCGCAGGTTGTTGGCAACCAGCGTGGGGATGCCGATGCCAAGGTTGACGTAGTCGCCGTCGTTCAGTTCTTCGGCCGCGATGGCAGCCATTTCATTCCGGGTCCAGGCCATGATGATTCTCCTCAGGTGTGTGGCGGCGGCGGTTCGGGCCGGCGCAGTTCGGGAAGATGCGGTTCAGGCCGGCACGCCGGACGGCGCGGCCCCGGCGCGGGGGCGGACCGTGCGCTGTTCGATCTCCTTGACCCGGCCGGTGGCCTGGACCAGGCACTGGACGAACACGCCGGGGGTGATGACGTGGTTCGGGTCCAGCTGGCCCGGCTCGACGATCACCTCGGCTTCGGCGACCGTCACGGCGCCGGCCGTAGCCACCACCGGATTGAAGTTCTGGGCGGTGTACCGGTAGATCAGGTTGCCGTCGGTGTCGGCAGTGTGCGCGTGGACCAGAGCGACATCGGCCTTGATGGCGCGTTCCAGGACGAACGTCTCGCCGTCAAACTCCGCCAGCGGCTTGCCTTCGGCGACGAGGGTGCCCACACCGGCCTTCGTGTAGAAAGCCGGGATGCCGGCGCCGCCGGCGCGCAGCCGCTCGGCCAGCGTGCCCTGCGGGGTGAACTCCACCTCCAGCTGGCCGGCGAGGTACTGCTCGGCGAAGAGCTTGTTTTCCCCGACGTAGGACGCGATGACCTTGCGGACCTGACCGCCTTCGATCAGTATGCCGAGGCCCTTGCCGTCCACGCCCATGTTGTTGGAGACGATCGTCAGGTCCTTCACCCCGGAGTCCCGCACCGCCTCGATCAGGTCAGCGGGGATCCCGCTGAGGCCGAAACCGCCGACGGCGAGCGTCATACCGTCCCGCAATACGTCCTGCAGGGCGGCCGCCACGTTGGATTTAAGTTTGGACATTCGATCTCCTCATTGAGCTGAGCGTGTTCACTTTGTGGACACCTTCATTGAAGATTGAGCCTAGGGTGCCAAAAATGAAGACGTCAAGCCGCTATTGTTCCGGAAACGGCAGTTCGACCAGCATATGAACACCAAGATTTAGACTGTCCACAATATGGAGAAAACCTCAATGGAGCAAAATGAAAGCGAACACAATCCAGGGCACCCAAGTCGTCTCCCGAGTAGCAGCGCTGCTCAGGCTGGTCGCCAGGAAACCCTCGGGAAGTTCAATCACTGCCTTGGTCCGTGAATCAGGATTAACTCGCCCCACAGCCCACCGCCTTCTTAGCTCGCTTGGAGCAGAAGGTCTCCTCGACTACGACGCCGCCACCGGGCATTGGACGCTCGGACCGGAGGTACTCCTCATGGGATCAGTGGCCGCGGCGCGCTTTCCGCTTGAAGATATTGCCCGGCCCAGCCTGCGGCGACTTGCTGAAGAAACCGGTGAAAGCGCCTTTTTTTCGGTGCGCCGCGGTAACGAGACCGTCTGCCTCTTGCGCGAGGAAGGAAGTTTCCCGGTGCGCTCCTTCGTCTTGCACGAAGGTGTCCGCTTCCCTTTGGGCGTGGCGTCAGCCGGTACCGCAATCATGGCATTTCTTCCCGAGGAGGAACAGAAGGACCTTCTATCCAGCTGGGACATTCATGCCGGACCCTTCGCTGCCGGCCATACAGAGGCGGTAGCCCGCGCCAACTTAGAGCAGACCCGTTCCAAGGGGTACGCCATTAACCCCGGCCTGGTTTTGGAAGGCAGCTGGGGGATGGGTGCTGCAGTGTTCGATCCGGCCAAACGTCCGGCCTGGGCCTTGTCTCTGACCGGAATTGAGCCGCGCTTCCGGGAAGACCGGCAGGAGTTCCTGGGAAGGCTCCTGATGGAAGAAGCCCACCGAATTACCAGCCAGCTCCAATGAGCAACGCGGCGGTCCGGGTGTCCTGCTGCCCGAAGTGTCGCGAAGCTTCTTCGATCCGGCGGGCTCTGCGTTCCAAGAGCGGAGGCCGCGTTGTCGTACTCCGGGCAAGATAGGCGCGCGTCCGGCTTGATGCCCCTTGAGTGCCGGGGGAGTGTGGGCCGGTACCGGGGCGGGCGCTATCTGGTCAGCGCGTAAAGTACGACGGCGGTGGCTGCTGCGAGCAGTCCCAGCAGCAAATACGCGATGCCCCTGAGCCGGCGGGTGCGTCGTTGCTCTTTCGCGAAGTATCGGTAGCGCATTGGCTTTATTTCCATCATCCCCGTCCTTCCCGAGGATATTTTGATATCACCCTAAGGCTTCCCAAAGTTTGACAAATAGATAATAAAATAGACCGACTTGAAGGTGATTCATATCACAATCGAGCCGTCGCGCCCCGAAGGAAGTCCTGCTACCTTGATTCTGCGTCTTCGACATTTTTCCGCATTGGAGGCGTGCTGCGGAGGAAGGCCCGCTTTCGATCCCCCAAGTCGAGGACCGGGTCTTCCTCTGCGTTTGTCTGCACAGCACCATGTCGAGGCCCTGGGCGATACTTGGACGGGTACGGCCCTCGGCGGAGGTGGATTGGGCAATGGGTCTCGGGGGAAATTAAGCGTTTGAATTACTCATGAATTATCAAGACCATTACCGATGCAGATGCGCTGAAGTTGTTCCCTTGAGCGAAAGGACTTCTTCCTTTCATTCCGGTCTACGCTTATTGGGCAGCGTCAGAGTATTAACTTGAGAGGAATATTTCGGGTCGAAGGTCTCCCGCACGAATTTCATTCCACTGTCTCAATGCCGCCGAAATAGCGTATTTTGAACTGGAGGTTTGATGAAGATGCATTTTTGGATGAACGCGGTGCGGTCTCTCTACGGACGTGCCCGTCTGGCCTCTGACGACAGGCCGGGCCGGGGAGGCGCGCGGAGCACAGTGCTGGACCGGGAAGGGCTTGTGGCGGGGCTGGGTCCCCATGCTCTGCTCGACCACGCCCTGGATGCTCTTTCTGAGGGCTCACTCATGACCGACGCTCAGCGCATCGTCTACGCGAATGCTGCTTTCACAGCCGTCACAGGATACAGCGCGGAGGAGGTTTTGGGTCGCAACTGCCGTCTACTCCAGGGGACCGGATCCGACCCAGCTACGGTCGCGGCGCTGCGGACCACCCTCGCCCGCGGGGAAACTTTCCGGGGTGAGATCCTAAACCACCGCAAAGACGGGACACCCTTCTGGGATGCCCTCCCTGTCTCTCCGTTGAGGGATGACACCGGCGCGGTCACGCATATCCTTAGTGTTCAACGGGATGTAACGGCACAGAAGTCAAGGCAGGACCGACTCCGGTTCCTGGTTCTTCACGATCCGGTCACGGGTCTGCCGAACAGGACGGCGTTGGACCAGCATCTGTCCGGACTCGCCGAGCGCAGCGTCAACAGCGCGGGACAAGCCGCAATCGCGGTCATCGATCTTGCCGACTTCAAACTCGTCAATGACATCTTCGGACATGAGGCTGGCGACGCCCTCCTGGCCGAATTCGGCCGCCGGCTTCGAGGAAAGCTGCGCGGGACGGACTTTCTTGCGCGCCTCGGCGGAGACGAGTTCGTCCTGGTGATCGAGGACCTGGACGCGAACACCGCCGAGGAACAGATCGGGACTATCCTCACCAGCCTTCACCGGCTTGTGGACACCGCATTCGTCCTCGGCCCGACCGTCAGCGTCCCCATTGAAATGAGTGTCGGCGTGGCACTTTGCCTACCCGGCCGGGAGGACGGCAACGCTGTCCTTCGACGGGCAGATGCCGCCCTTTACCACCTCAAAGACCGCAAAGACGTCCGCAGCCAATGGTGGCACCTGGACAACACACCCGCCGCTGGGGTCCCCGATGGCCACGGCCCGCAGCCAGTGGCAGCAGGACCGGGCACATCCGGGCCGCGTCTGACCCGGTCCGTAGACGACGCACAGGCGTACCGGCACAGGCTCTTCACTGGTGGCCTGCGCATGTTCTTCCAGCCCGTGATCGACCTGAAAACCGGAAAGATCCATTTCCTTGAGGCCCTGGCCCGGCTCACCCTCGAGGACGGGACCATCATCCCGCCCGATGTCTTCCTGCCTCTGCTCACCGACGATGGCATTGTTCGGCTGTTCAAAGCAGGGCTTGAACAGGTTCTGAACCAGCTCGCGGTCTGGGACAGCCAGGGACACGGGCTGCGAGTGAGTATCAACCTCCCACCCACTGTCCTCCGGAACCCGGGCTGCACACGATGGGTCGCGTCCACCCTGAACCGCCACAACATCGCGCCGCACCGGCTGGTCCTCGAGCTCCTAGAGAACCACTTCGAGGACTGTGACATTCAGAGCCGGGCCTTCAACGACCTCCTGGCGCTTGGCGTGGGGATGGCCATGGATGATCTGGGCGGCGGCCACAGCAGCCTTCGACGGCTGACCGCACTGCCGTTCACCACCGTCAAAATAGACCACCGGATACTTGCCCAGCTCAGAACATCCCCGATCCGCACCCTGACGTTCCTCACCACGATGATTCAATTGGGCCAAGACATGGGATGGGATGTCATCGCAGAAGGCCTCGAAGACGCCGGAATCACCGAAGCCGCGTCCACCCTCGGAATCCCATACGGCCAAGGCTATTACCTTGCCCGTCCCCTGCCAGCCGAGAGCGTCCCGGCCTGGATCGCGGACTTCACAGCGCCATCCCGTCATGCGCCTTTCCACACATTCCCGGGCGCACTGGCCTACCACTGGCAGTTGGCCCGCCTCGAGTCCCCGCACCCGGGCCCGCTCGATGCCTGTCCGATGAATTCGTTCCTGTCCGCTGAGCCCTCCGCCGAGGCCGCGATAGAGTGGCACGAACAGCAGCACTCAGGCGATTTCGATCATCGCGAATCCGCCTCTGATCTCCTGAACTGGCTCACTAAACAAATCACCGGCAACGACCCCACCGGGGCTTGATACCATCAGTCGCCGGCCAGCTCGCAGGCGACTACACGCACCAAAACAAGCTGCACAGGGCCAGGTGGCCGACGCCGTCCTTGAAGAAGCGGCAGTCCTTTCCCGCCTTTTGGCCTCCGACTGAGTCCGCTGGCACAATGACGGGGGCACCTACTTTGTTTCTGCCTCCCGAGGTGTGCTGCACGGCGAAATGCCCTCCAGCGATCATCGTGGCAAAGCCCAGGACACCGACAAGGACGGCCGGAACGGCGCCCTGAAGTGTTGCACCCAGCACCACGAGCAGTATGCCGGCCGCGATGGAAGTCGGGCCGATGGCAAGGCGGAGGGCGGACCGCTTACGTGCCGGCTCCGGTTCCATTGCGTTGGCGAATATGGGGTCGTCCTCTTTGAACTGTTTCTCGAGCTGCTCAAGCAGACTCTTTTCGTGTTGCGAGAGGGGGCTGTGGGACATGGTGTGCCGATCGGTCAGGGTGAGTGGTCTGGGGCTAGAGGTCAGGAAAACGCAGGGATCCGTACAGTCGTCTTATCCAACGAGGTGGACAGCACCGACGACGGCGGCGGCGCCGCCGCAAGATTGCGGAGACGACACCGCCGCCGGAGTCGGGACAAACTTCTAGCGGGCCGGGCGCCCGTAGGTTTCGAGGAGCCGGAGCCAGACCTCGTTGACTGTGGGGTAGGCCGGTACGGCATGCCACAGGCGGTTGAGCGGGACTTCCGAGACGACCGCGACGGTCGCGGCGTGCAGCAGTTCGCTCACGTCGGGACCGACGAAGGTCACGCCGAGCACGACTTTGCGCTTCTCGTCCACGACCATCCGGGCGGTGCCGGTGTAGCCGTCGGCCCGCACGCTCGCGCCGGCGACGTGCCCGATCTCGTAGTCGACCACCCGGATGTCATAACCGCTCCTGCGCGCGGCCGCGGCGGTGAGGCCCACGGAGGCGATCTCGGGGTCGGTGAACGTGACCTGCGGGACGGCCTGATGGTCGGCGGTGGCGACGTGGGTTCCCCAGGGCGCGTCCGATACTGGTGCTCCGGCCGCGCGGGCGGCGATGACGTCACCGGCTGCGCGGGCCTGGTACTTTCCCTGGTGGGTGAGCAGCGCACGCTTTGTCACGTCGCCGGCGGCGTAGAGCCAGTCGAAGCCCGGAACCAGCATGGTGTCATCGGTCTCGATCCAGCCGCCGGGCGTGAGCCCGACCGCGTCCAGGCCGATATCCCCGGTGCGGGGGGTGCGGCCGGTGGCGACGAGGACTTCCTGGGCGGTGATGGTGCTGCCGTCCCCGGTCTCGAGGGTGACACCGTGTTCGTTCCGGGTGACGCGGGTGGTTTTCGTATCGAGCATCACGGTGACACCCTGCTCACGGAGGGCATCGGCGACCAGCTCCCCGGCGAACGGCTCCATGCCGGAGAGCAGCCCGCCGATGGAGATCAGGGTTACTGCCGTGCCAAAAGCTGCATAAACCGTTGCCATCTCGGCACCGACAACGCCGCCGCCGATGATGGCCAGGCTCTCAGGAACCGACCGGGCGCTGGTTGCCTCGCGGCTGGTCCACGGCCGGGCATCAGCGAGTCCGTCAATGTCGGGCAGGAGCGCGTCGGATCCGGTCGTGACGGCCACGGCATGGCGTGCGGTCAGCTTCGTGATGGTGCCGTCGTAGGCGGTGACGGTGACCTGCTTGGGTCCGGTGAGCCGGCCGTGGCCGCGGACCAGGGCAATGCCGGCGCTGTCGAGCCACCTCACCTGCCCCTTGTCGGACCAGTTGCCGGCGAAGGAATCCCGGCGTGCCAGCACTGCCTGCACGTCGAGGTCACCGGTCACGGCCTGCGCGGCGCCGGGGACCTGCCGGGCTGCGCGCAGCACCTGGGCCGAGCGCAGCAGCGCCTTTGAGGGCATGCATGCCCAGTAGGAGCACTCGCCACCGACGAGCTCGTTCTCGACAATCACTGCGGTCAGGCCGCCCTGCACCGCGCGGTCGGCAATGTTCTCTCCCACGGCACCGCCGCCGAGCACGATCAGGTCATATTCTGCTGAACCGTTCGGGTTGTTCATCGGCCGGGCGCCCGGGTGTTGATTTCCTGCAGGAACCAGGTGTTGCCGTCCGGGTCACTGAAGGTTGCAAAGGACTGGTAGTCGGCGCGTTCCGGGTGCGGGCCGGGAACGCGGTGCTGGTGGTCGAGGTGGAAGATGAATCCGTCCGCGTAGTGGAAGACCTCGGAGACATCGGCGCCCTTTGCAGCAAGGTCGGCCCGGGTCGCGACGATGTCCTTCACGGCGAAAATCGTGTTCTGGAGTGATCCGGGTGCGGCTGTGGTGACGCCCTTGCCGATGATGATGGATGCTTCCGACCCGGGAGGGGTCAAATGCGCCAGCCGGAACTCTTCGCTGGCGACGTAATCGACATCGAGGCGGAATCCGAGCGATTCGTAGAAGGCCTTGGCCCGATCGACGTCGGAAACGGGAACGAACAGTACTTCAAGCTTCAAATCCATGATGATAAATCCCTTTTGTTTGTTTAGTAGTTGGTTGTGCGCTCATCGCCCGGGTGCCCGGGTGTTGATTTCCTGGAGGAACCAGGTGTTGCCGTCCGGATCGCTTCTTCGTCACCGCTTCAACTGGTAACGATATTTGCACGCGATGTCGTCACCTGTCAAGGGGGTTACTCGGCTGCTCTGGCAGCTGGTGGATCCGGCATGCTCGGCGACGGCCACGCCAGAAGCGGCAGGGGGCCCTTGGCGGCCGGCAGCCTGGCACGCCGGCAGTAGGCCCCGGTCTTCTCACTACTAAAGCTTGGAAGTCAGAAACGTCGGGCGGGATCGGCAAAGCAAGCCCGGCGTCCCATGCGAACCAGCCCCCGCCATCGTGCCCGTGGCCTGCGATGTGCCGGCGGCGGGCATCGTCTCCACGCTGCAAGAACGAGGCGTGCATCCAGGGGCCCGAAACTGGCGGGCGCAGGGGTACCCTCTCGATGCAGCCGGACCGGCAGGGATCACGCCCCTGCACGTGTTGCTCAAATGACTTGGGGAGATCCCGTTGATTGCAGCAGGTGGCATTGTCACGGGGCAGATACGCTGGCTGCGGTTTCGCGGGAGAGGGCCCCCGCCCGGATCAGAATGGCCTCGTCAAGGTCTGCCGGCTGAAATTTGATGTCTCCGTCGACGATCCCGGATTCGCAAAACGAGGAGTCCAGGCTCTCCGGCGACGGGAACAGTTCGACAGGCGCCCCAAGCCGTGAGCCAAATGTGGAGGCGAAGTCGAGGGCCGCATTGCCGCAGACGAATGAATGTTTCGTGTCACCAGCTTGACAGGTGACTACTTGTAATGCGACGATCGTCACCTGCTTAACCAGTCACGCTTCCCAATCGGATCCCCGTGTCCCTATTACCCGTTCTACGAAAGGCAGCAAAATGCTTACCATCCAACTCGACGCACCGAACGACCTCAATCTCCGCGACCTGCCTACGCCAGTACCTGGCCCGGGCGAGGTACTCATCCGGTTCAAGGCATCGGCCATCAATCCTGCGGACTTGAAGATCCGCAACGGCGCTATCGTTCCGCTAAGCGGCGACTATCCCTTCATTTTGGGCTGGGACCTGGTCGGGCAGGTCGCGGGACTCGGCCCGGAAACGGTGGGCCCTGCCGAGGGCACTCGAGTGCTGGCCATGTCCAACATGGCGGTCACCGCCCGAGGCACTTGGTCGGAGTATGTCGTTCTGCCAGCTTCGTCCATAACCCCGGCCCCCGAGGGCATCGAGTCGGCCGTGCTGGCGCAGTTGCCCTTGGTCGGACTCACGGCACTCAAGGCTGTAGAGGACTTAGCCCCCGCTGCCGGAGATCGGATTCTGGTGGTCGGAGCGGCAGGGGCCGTGGGTTGGATTGTCGTTCAACTTCTCCTGAACCGGGGGCTTCAAGTTCACGCACTCGTGCTCAGCGAGTCGCAGGCGGAGCCGTTGCGCACCGCCGGGGTCAGCGAAGTCTATGTGGACGATGTGCCCTCGAATTCCTTCGACCGGATCGTTGACGCTGCCGGTATTGACATCGCCGAGGCGCTTCGCCCGGGCGGAACCTACGTGTCGGTCGTCCCAGGTACCGAACCAGGAGGGGACTCGATGGAAGGCAAGACCGGAACAGTGGTGCGGATCGAAGAATCCGGTGAACGCCTCGCCGTTCTGGCTGGCCACGTCGAATCCGGAACGCTGACCCTGCCGGCGCCAACCGTCTTCGGACTCAGGGACATCCACAAGGCGTTCGAATCCTACGAGACACGAGCCGGGGGCCGGACCGTTCTAGTCCTCTAGGCCCGATGCTGACAGCCTACAAGCTGCCCGCAGAGGTAGTAGAAGGAGACCGTCAATGACCCGCCCTGTCACCCGACGCAGGATGATGTCGTCCTCTACGAGGTCCTTGATAATGTCGCGCTAGTACTGCTGAACCGCCTGCGGTCCTTGAACGCGGTGAACGCCGCCCTCGGCCACAACTGGCGGCTGATCGCGACGTCCGGGTCGCGTGCTGACCGGTGCAAGCCGGGCCTTCTGCGCCGGGACGCACCCGAAGTCCTTCGCCAACGGGGAATCGGTGGAGCCCCAAGGTCATCCGGAGTGGGGTTTTGGAGGGTTTGCGCGCCACTTTGTCGGTGAGCTTCTTATCGCGGCAATCAATCGATTGGCCCTGGCCGGAGGTGCGGAACCGGCTTTAGCTTGGATCTCAAGCAACCCCCAGCAGGCACTCCAGGTGGTCTTGGACTTCTCGGAAGAATCTTGACCTTGCAAGCTCGCCGCACGGGCATGCGCGCTCGGTGGGGACAGTAATAAGATCGAACCCGGAGCCGGCGGCGACTACAACAAGCGCCGCGACCCAGAGCTCGGTGGTCCAGCTGGATGGCTTCCACGTAACCGCCGCCCCCACCGCCGTTCCCGAAGGAGCCTGAGATGCCCCGCCCTTACACCCTGTTCACCGGCCAGTGGGCCGACCTCCCGTTCGAGGAAGTTGCGCGCCTGGCCTCCGGCTGGGGCTACGACGGTCTGGAAATCGCCGTCTCCGGCGACCACCTGGACGCCTGGCGCTGGGACGAGCCCGGCTACGTCGAGTCCAAACTCGCCGTGCTGGAGAAATACAACCTCAAGGTCTGGGCCATCTCCAACCACCTCAAGGGCCAGGCCGTGTGCGACGACCCGATCGACTTCCGGCACGAGGCCATTGTGGGGGCCAAGGTGTGGGGCGACGGCGACCCCGAGGGCGTCCGCACACGCGCCGCGGAGGAAATGCAGCAGACCGCCCGGCTGGCCAAGGCCCTCGGCGTGGATACCGTTGTCGGGTTCACCGGCTCCTCCATCTGGCAGTACGTGACGATGTTCCCGCCCGTGCCCGCCGCGGTGATCGACGCCGGCTACCAAGACTTCGCGGACCGCTGGAACCCGATCCTGGACGTCTTCGACGAATGCGGCGTCCGCTTCGCGCACGAGGTCCACCCCTCCGAGATCGCCTACGACTACTGGACCACCGTCCGGACCCTCGAGGCGATCGGCCACCGTCCCGCGTTCGGCCTGAACTGGGACCCGTCCCACTTCATGTGGCAGGGCATCGACCCGGTCTCCTTCATCTGGGACTTCAAAGACCGGATCTACCACGTGGACTGCAAAGACACCAAGCTCCGCCCCACCGGCCGGAACACCGTCCTGGGCTCACACCTGCCCTGGGGCGACCCGCGCCGCGGCTGGCACTTCGTCTCGGCCGGCCGCGGGGACGTGCCGTGGGAATCCTCCTTCCGCGCCCTGGCCGCCATCGGCTACGACGGCCCCATCTCCATCGAATGGGAGGACGCCGGCATGGACCGCCTGCACGGAGCTCCGGAAGCCCTCGCCGCGCTCAAAAAGTACGACTTCCCCGTATCGCAGACCAGCTTCGATGCCGCCTTCCGCGCCAAGGACTAAGTTCTGATCGCCGGGCCAGGCTGAGCCGCTGTGGTCCGAAGATTGAGCCCGGACAGGGCGTCCCTGGTGGCCTGACGAGCATAAGTAGCTGCTTCAATGAACCCTGCCTCCGATGAGGGAGCCACGTTCTCCACACTCCCAAACGCCACGATTCCGTGGCTGGCCAGCTCCTCAGCGATTAGCCTGATGCGCCCGGCGATTGCCACGACGGGCAGCCCAAGGGCATGGGAGCGGTCCGCCACTCCCATCGGCGCTTTACCGAAGCGGGACTGCTCGTCCAGTGAGCCTTCCCCTGTGAGTACCAAGTCCGCCGACTCAATGGCTGCCTGGAGATCAAGTACTTCGGCCACTACGTCAAATCCCCGTTCGAGAGTGGCACCGGCCAGCGCCATGAACGCCGCCGGGAATCCGCCAGCGGCGCCGGCGCCGGGCGACTGGACGTCAATGCCTGTGCTGTCCCTGAGGAGATTGGCCCAGTGCCGCAGCCCTGCATCGAGGTCCGCGCGGACTCTCGTGTCGGCCCCTTTCTGGGCGCCAAAGACATGGGCGGCTCCGTCGGGACCATGGAGAGGGTTGTTCACGTCCACAGCCAGGCGGAGCGGGGTCCGGCGCAGCCGATGGTCCACCCCGTCAACGATGAGCGACGCGGCGGATGTAAGATGGGCGCCCCCCATCGGAATGTCAGTTCCGTGGATGTCCAACACCCGCAGGCCCAAAGCGCGAAGCGCCCCGGATCCGCCGTCCGTCATGGCCGATCCGCCCAGCCCCACCACTATCTCGGTTGCCCCCGCGTTAAGTGCTTCGACTATTAGCTGCCCGGTTCCGAAACTGTGCGAGTTACCGGCAGATTCCAACGTTGGGTAGATATGGGCCAACCCGCTCGCTCGGGCAGATTCGATCACGGCTGTACTACCGAGCAGCGCCCATTCAGCGATCACCGGCGCCCCCAGGGGATTTTGAACGCATGCGGTGTGTCTTATTCCGCCGCTCACAAGTACAGCCTCCAGCGTTCCTTCGCCGCCGTCGGCAACGGGCAGCTGCGTCAGCTGGGCACCGGGCAGAATGTCATGGACGCCGGCAGCCATCGCCTTCGCTGCCTCCATCCCGGAAAGTGAGCCTTTGAACTTATCAGGGGCAATGAGTACGCGCACAACGGTTCCTTACTAATGAGGGCCGGCAATGGGACTGCCCGGGCACTGTTGCAGCATGCGGTTCAGCATGCTCGTCGCGGCGTAAACGTGCTGCCCGCGGGGAAATGATGTGCAGTTCCTGGACACGTTCCAGTAAGGAAGGCCCGATCGGGGGTGGCAAGTCTGCATCTATGTCCGTGCTGCGAGGAGCCGGCCGCTGGATCCGCGCACGAGCAAGCTGGTCCTCAAGGTCGATTCCCCCCAGTGGCGTCACCGAGCCGGAAACTCCACCCGGCCCCGGAAAGGCCGCCAGCAGTTGTTCCAAGGCCGCTACGCTACAGACGCTGAACGGGGAAGCGATCGTCGTCAGCGCAGACGTGGTGAAGTCCGCGCCGAAGATGTTGTTGAATCTGACTACGCTGGAGTGGTCCGGTACCGTCACAGCTGCTGCCTGCAGTTCCCGCATGAGGCCATGGCCAGCAGGTCGTTGTAGCACATGGCGGCGGTGGCTCCGGACAAGATCAGGTCCCGGGCAGCGAGTCTTCCGCCCTCGGTTGTCGGTGCCGTGGTCGGTATCAGGTGCGCATCCCGTCCCGTCCATTCACAGGCCGAGCTCAAGCTGTCCCACCGGCGTGCGGACATCCACGACACGCCAGTCGGTGGAGGCTCTCCGCCAGGTGTACGTTCTTTCCAGCGCTGGTGCTGACGAACGCGGCCGGGCGCGTCACAGCACCGCCCTTCTGATCGGTCTGCCGGGCGACAGGCGACAGCGCAAGCGCAGAGGCGGTGAGGTGGAATTTCAGGCCTGGACGTCCTCAAAGCGGTTGCTTCCTGTCCTGGGTTCTACATGGTCGTACTTGCCGGCGAGGACATCGTCGATCAGAACCGGCTGTCCGATTGTGGCGGAAGCATACAGCGCACGCACTGTCGCCAACGCGGTGACAGCGTCACGGATGGTGACGCCGGCGGGCCGGTCTGCTTGGATCGCGTCGACGATGTCCCGGTATTGGCGGATGTGTCCCGCAGGGTACACGGTTGGATCGAGATTCTCGTCCTCCGGCTGGACGGGGAACTTTGCCAGTTCGTCAGGGGCTTGGTTGCCCCCGCCGAGCAGCCCCATGGTGCCGCCATCGACACCGGGTGCGGCATCGGAGGCATGGAAGTACTCCAGATGGTCATTGTCGATGACCGCCGAGCCTTTGCTCCCCATCACCTGCAGCCGCACGGTCAAGCCTGGGTACGCCGCTGTGGTGGCGTGCAGCACGGCAAGCGCACCGGACTCGAACGTCAGCGTCGCTACTGCCGTGTCTTCGACTTCGACGTCTTCATGGGCAAGGAGCGCAGTCTTGGCGCTGATTTCGACGGGGCGTCCGAGGAACCATAGGAGCAGATCCACGGTGTGGACGCCCTGGTTCATCACGGCGCCACCGCCGTCCATCGCCCAGGTGCCGCGCCAGGCGCCGGAATCGTAGTAGTCCTGGCTGCGCCACCAGCTCACCGACGCGATGGCGGATGTTAGGCGGCCGAAGCGGCCCTTGCGCCGGGCTTCGTCGACAACAATGCTGGCAGGGTCGAACCGGTGCTGGCTGATGACGCTCGCCACGAGGCCCTTGGCCTCAGCTGCCTTTGCTGCGGCAAGAATGTCGCATGAGCGGTCCATGGAGACGTCCAATGGTTTCTCGATTACGACGTGCTTGCCGGCATCGAGCACCTCCAGTGCCTGATGGATGTGAAGTCCGCTGGGGGTAGCCAGGATGACCACGTCGACCTCGGCGCCGGTGAACGCTTCTGTGAGGGTGCGGAAGGTGCCAGGACGGGCCGAGCCGTTGTCTTCGATTGATTGGGCCAGGGACTCCGCTGCCTCTGCGATGTCATCCACGAGCGCGGTCACGTGCAGTTCCGGGATCGCGTGGACTGCATTGGCGTGGGTGCGGCCGATGACGCCACAGCCGGCGATCGCCGCTTTAAGGATTGGCTGTTGCTGGTTTGGGGTCTTGGCTTCGGCAGCTGCGCTCATTTGGTTCCCACCCCTGCCGCAGCAACGACCTTGGCAAAGGCGCGGGCTGCCAGGCCGAACGCCGTCGGTCCGGAGTAGCCGCCCAGACCGTGGGCGCCGCTCAGGTGCGGCTCTAGGCTTGCGAAGCCGGTGTAGCCGTCGGCTTTGAGTGCCTCGACCGTACTGAGCAGGTCACCATCGCCTTCGCCGGAAGGAACGACGACGCCATCAGCAAACCGTGCATCCTTGACCTGAAGATACTCGAGGTGTGGACGCAGCTTGGGGTAGCCCTCCGCGAAGGGCTTGACGCCTACCTGGACAAAGTTGGCGGCATCCCAGGCGATCTTCAGTGCAGGAGACGCGACAGTTTCCATGATGTCCAAAACACGCTCCGGGATGTCCCCGAAGATGCCCTTTTCGTTTTCGTGCAGCAGGACGATCCCGCTCTGTTCGGCGACGGTAGCCAACACCCGCATGCGTTCCATGACGGCGTCTCGGATCGTCTCGACGGCCACGCCCTCTCCGTAGAAGAAAGAGAAGATGCGGATGTAGCGGGCGTCGAGGACCTTTGCAGCCCTGGCTGTCCGGCGCAGCCGCTCTACTTCGTGCTCCACGGGCAGTGTCACATCGACCTTGCCGATGGGTGAGGCAATGGCGGAGACCTTCATGCCGGCACTCTCAAGCAGTGCCTTCAACCGGGCGAGCTGGTCATCGTCGAGGTCCACGATGTTGGTGCCCCAGGCGCTGCGGACTTCAATGTAGTTGGCTCCCAATGCCTGCAGCACGGCGATCTGGACTACGGGGTCATCATCGATCTCGTCGCCGAAGCCGGACAGGATCCACTGAACGCTTGGTGCTATGGTCACTACTGTTTGACTCCTCCGGCGGTCGGACCGCCCGTTAGATACTGCTGCAAATAAGAAATGAAGGGATGGCATGGGGCATTGGCCACGCTGAGGTCGGCCACCGCCCGGCCCAAAGGTGGAGGGTGTGGCTGTGATGTTCACTTGTTGCCTCCAGTGTCGGCGTCGTCCAGACTGCCGCCGGGCGGGTTCGGTGATTCTTTCTTTCTGTTGTTCTTTTCGGACGGGAATGATGGGGGTCGACGTGTCATGACGTGTTCGGTTACCCGACCCCATCTTGCGCGTATGTATTTTCATTCGATGACGACCGGTTCCGCGGTGTCCAATGGGACCAGTCCGCAGGAAGCACGGAAGGTCGTCCCAAGAGGTAGCCTTGGCCGGCGTGAACTCCCAGTGCGGTAACGGTGGAGAGTTCTGCGTGGGTTTCGATGCCCTCGGCGACCAGGCTTGCCCCGATTTGTGACGCGAAGCTGAGCATCGCCGCGCACAGGGCTTTCTGGTTGGGCTCCTTGTCTATTCCCGCAATGAGTGTCCGGTCGAGTTTGACCAGCTCTGGGCTGAGCCTCAGGATGTGGCGCATGGAGGAAAACCCGGCGCCCACATCGTCTATAGATATGCGTATGCCTGCGCTTCTGAGCGGGTCGAGCGCTGCGGAGAGGCATCCGTAGTCTTCGACCGCTGAGCGTTCGGTCAGCTCCAGAACCATTCGTCGGTGCTTCAGACCGGAATCCCTCACTATGTCGTTCAGCCTCGGGTCAAGGCATGCTGCGGGGGAGAGATTGACGGCAACATAGAGGTGGGCAGGGAGATCCGCTGCAGCCAGCAAGGCCGTTTCCAATGCAAGAAATTCGAGTTCGGTGCCACGCCCGATTGAATCGGCCTCGACGAACCATCGGCCCGGAGGCGTCTCCGGCGAACTAACGAAGCGAGTCAGCGCCTCGGTGCCGACAATCTCGCCGGTTCCCAAATGACAGATCGGCTGAAAAGCTGTGAGCAACGTCCGGGTGGCGAACAGGTGGTCAAGACGCGCTGTGATTTCCTGGTTCGCCGGCACCTGCGCCATGCAGTCATCCATCGGACGCACGATGCCCTCCAGTCCCGGTCCCTGGCCGCCTCTGACCGAACTGCGTCTGCCGACGACCTTGAGGCTCAGGAGACTCTTGCAGCGGTGTCGGACGGATAACACACGCCTGGTAACGCTTGGGGTTCGCCGGGTCGCCGAACACGAAAGGCAGGAGTACTGAGGCCGCCGGGGAAACCTTGAGGGACAGGACGGTCAGCAACCGTCGACCGTCCTGTTTTGTCCGAACCTGGTCCGCATTAAGCGACGTGGAGACCTTACCCGCCGGCGGCCGCGAAGTGACGTTCCCAACGGCGGCAGGGCACTGCATCACTCGGGAGGGGGCGTATTGACGTAACGCCGCAGGCAACATGCGAGTCCTCTTCCATGTTTGGTTCGGTCTCGGGTCAGAATCGGCCGACTCCACCTGCCGCGGGCGGTGACGCTTCAGGCAATGTCCGGGGTCGCCCGTCCCCAATATCGGGATTGACGCTGCCATGGTCCTACCCGATCTCGCGTTCCAGAGTGGTTCCATAGGGGACGTCAGCGCTCAGAGCCACCGTGAACGAGTTCGGCCCGTGGCGCGTCACGAGGATCCCGCGCACGCCCTCCTTGAGGGCCTGCTCTTGGGCTAATTGCTCAGCGAGATCGAGGCTTTCGGCGATCTCCTGTGGGTCGCCCGCCGTGACGTGATAGATAGGCCCGGAGGCAAGAGTGATCATTGGTCTTTCCTGTTCTGGGTAACACTGATTTACGGTCATCCGGACAACCGACATCACGGGACCGGGACGATGCATACGAACGGACGGGCTCCTACGATTTGCAGGGCCCTGGATGCTTGAAAGGTGGTCCCCGTCCTGGTGAGGATCAAGCCGGCTGGTCGCTGTGGATCCCTAGTGGGAGGCTGGCGACGGACGGCGCTGGAAGCTCTTCCGAGGCAGCCGAGATTAGTTACCGATGCGGGCAGTGTGTACGGGCGATGGGAGCGAGCGGGCCCTCACGGGCGCGCTCCACCTGACGGCGTTGGCCAGGACCTGGCGGATCGGTTGACGGTAGTAGATGGGGTATTTCTGGTCGCCTGGGCTGAAGTAGAAGATTTTTCCGTAGCCGCGGGTGAAGGTGACGCCGGATCGGAAGACTTCCCCGCCTTCGAAGGAACTGAGGAAGACCAGCTCGTCGGGTGTGGGGATGTCGAAATATTCGCCGTAGGTTTCGTGCCGGTCGATGACGATGGGTACGTCGATGCCAGCGGCGATCGGGTGGTGGGGGGCCGTCGTCCAGACCAGTTCGCGGTCCCCGTCGTTACGCCATTGAAGAGAGCAGGTGGTGCCCATTAACCGGGTGAAAATCTTCGAGAAGTGTCCTGAATGCAGCACGATGAGACCCATGCCTGCGAGGACGTGGCGTTGAACACGATCGACCACATGGTCCGAGACCTGGTCGTGGGCGATGTGGCCCCACCACAGGAGGACGTCCGTGGAGGCAAGGACCTCTTCCGTCAGTCCGTGTTCGTCGTCTGACAGTGTCGCGGTCCGGATCGCGGCCTGGTCACCGAGGATCTCTTCGATGCCTCCGGCGATCGCTCCGTGGATGCCGTGCGGGTAGTGCGCGGCGATCTGCGGCTCTGAGCTTTCGTGTACGTTCTCGTTCCAGACTGTTACCCGGACGGGTGTCGCAGTGGATGTCATGCGGTCATTCTCCATCGATAAGTCGGGTCTGAAGGTCCAAGCACAGCGCGGCCGTCCAGCTGAAAATTCTGGTGCCATGGGGTTCGCCGGTGTGGGGGTCGACGTACTCGGGGAAGTCGTTGAGGACGGCGAGTTCGGCCATGGATGAAGCCAAGGCTCTGGCCTCAGCACCGGCTCCGCGGCCCGTCAGTGCTTCCACGAGCAGCCATGCGGTGTTGAACCAGGACGGTCCACGCCAGTACCGCGAGGAATCGAACGTCGGCGCAAGGAGGTCGTGGCTTGGCACGAGGCAGGAGGTGCCCAGCTCAAAGTGCGGGCCGCGCAAGAGCGCGTCCAGCTCATCCCCGCGGCGGATTTCCGGCAGGAGCAGCGGTATCAGGCCGGATACTGTCCGGTACTTCTGCAGGTCACCGGTGATGGCGTCGCGGGCCACGTAGGTGCCCAGCTCCTCGTCCCAGAGGGATTCCAGGGCTTCCGTGATGTCCCGGGACCGTTGCCGGTGGTCATATGCCGGAGCGATTCCCAGTTCTTCAGCGATGCCCGCCAGTGCGAGCTCGGATCGTGCCCAGATGGCGTTGAAGGCCGGATCCTCGACTCGGAACGGGCACGCTGCAGCCGAATCGTCGCAGTTGGCGTCACGGTATCTCGCTGCAAGGTACAGGTACTTGCCATATTCCCTGTTAGACGGGCGTTCTGTGGCGTCGGCGTGTTCCAGGTCCGGGCGCGGCACGTCATCTCCGAAGGACCCGGCCACATTTTCCAGCGGGCTGTCCCAGTAGGGTGAATTGTCCAACCCGCTCTCCCACGGATGCACGACGGCGGCAAGGCCGGTTTCAGGTGAACGGCGACGCGAATGCAGGTACTGATGCCACGCCACAAGACTGGGGTAGGCCCGGCCCAGAAAACGGCGGCGGCGGGAT
The DNA here is from genome assembly GCF_030817015.1 of Arthrobacter sp. V1I7. Taxonomy (NCBI): domain Bacteria; kingdom Bacillati; phylum Actinomycetota; class Actinomycetes; order Micrococcales; family Micrococcaceae; genus Arthrobacter; species Arthrobacter sp. V1I7. The sequence continues at coordinate 63,153 of NZ_JAUSYS010000002.1, read as the reverse complement.
TCGGACGGGTTGGATTCGTGGACCAGCAGCGTAGCCCAGGCGTGGTTCGGCGGTTGCACCAGCCCGGCCGTGGAGACCGGAGGCGACCCGGGAATGCGGTCGCTTCGCCAAAACTTGGCGCCGGGTGAGTAATCATCCCGCGTCGGGTCGAAAACAATCTGCGGAAGCCGCCCGTCGGCCCACTGCGCGCTGAACAGGGAGTCCAGTTCCTGCTGGGCGCGGCGGGGAGAGAGGTGCCGCAGGCCGATGGCGATGAAGGCCGAGTCCCAACTCCACTGATGGGGGTAGAGCCCGCCGGCCGGAACCGTATGGCGGCCTCTCCAGTTTCTTACAAGTACAGCCGTCGCGGCGGACAACACTGCATCGTTCACAGGAACCTCCGCAGCAGTACGGGGCTCGCCGGCAGGACATCCTGCGCGGGGCCCGACAACCGGCTCTCCAGGGCGACCGGTCCGGTGTAACCGATGGCGCGGACCGTGGAACCGAACAGTGCCCAGTCAATGTGACCGGCGCCCGGTTCAAGGCGGTTGGAGTCGCTGGCCTGGACATGTCCGATGTAGGGGCCGGCGGCCAGCAGCGCCGCGGCCGGGTCTGCTTCCTCAATGTTCATGTGGTAGGTATCAGCAGCAACCTTCACCGAATCGAGCCCGATTTCCTTGATCAGGGAGACCGCGTCGTCGAGCCTGCGGACCATGTGATTCTCATACCGGTTCAGCGGCTCGAGATACAGTTCCACACCCAGGGTGGCGGCGTGCGCGCCCAGCTGGCCCAGCCCGTCGATGAGAACCGCGCGGTCCTCTTCGGTGCTGCGGGGAGCCACGAAGGGAGGGAGCCGGTCGGAGAACATTCCATAGGAGGCCGGTGTCATGGCTCCCCGCCCGCCGATCTCCGCCATGACATCGAGCAGCGATTTCATCTGCACAATCGCGTCCTGGCGCTGTGTGGCGTCAAACGCCCCGATGAAGTGCAGCATCTCGACGCACACAGTGGGCATCGGAATTCCGCGGGCTGCCGCTTTGCGCAGTTCGGGCAGCCGTTTGCGGAAGCCGAAGTCCCCCTTTCCGCGCAGCTCGATCCCGTCGAAGCCCCACTCCTGCGCGGTTTCCCACTTCTCCTCCATGGAGTTGCCCGGCAGGTGCTGTTCCTGCACGCAGATCATGTTCATTTTTTGCTCCAAGAATTGTTGTGTGCCGGCCTAGGGGCCCGGCGTGTCAGAAGTAGGGTCCGGAGGGTGGGCCTGCCGGTGGCAGTGCTGCACAGGCGGGTCATCATTCGCCGGCCTCTTTCCCGGATGCCTCGCAGCTCAAGACCACCTGGAGGGCATCCCGGGGATTCCCGTCCAGCATTTCGAACGCCCGGGCGGCTTCTTCCAGCGGAATGGTGTGGGAAATCAGCTCCGTGAGCCTGAGCCTGCCCGAAACAGCGAGATCAATGACGGTCCGGTTCAGCCGGTACCTGTCCCATCGGTGTTGCAGCGACGGTGCCGGCCCGGAAATCTGGGAGGAGACAACCTGGACCCGGTTCATGTGGAACTCCTCACCCAGGCGCAGTCCGTCGCCGTCGCCCTGCAGGAATCCCGCCGCGCAGACACGCGAGCTGTAGGCAACCGAGCGGATTGCCTCGTGCAGCGCACGGTAGTTTCCGGAAATCTCCAGGCAGACGTCTGCGCCGCGGCCACCGGTAAGCTCCCGGATTTTGGCGGCGACGTCGCCATCCGACGGGTCGAGGACGACGTCGGCGCCCAGGTCCTTGGCCAGCTGGCGGCGTTGTTCGATCCCGTCGACGGCGATGACGCGGGCGCCGTTGAGTCTGGCCAGCTGGGCGACGATCTGTCCGGGCACGCCCAGGCCGAAGACCGCGACTGTTTCGCCGATGTGGATGTCGGCGTCCAGGACGACGTTCAGTGCGACCGCTCCGATGTGGGAAAACATGCCGATCCGGGGGTCGGCGTCGCGGTCCAGGATGCGCGCCGCCGCGTATTCCTCGGTCTGGATAGTGGATGTCCGGTGGCCCCAGATGCCCCAGATGCGATCGCCTACAGCGACCTTCGTGACGTCGGCGCCGATCTCCACGACTTCGCCGACTTCCTCGTAGCCCACGCCGTCCAACGGGTAGCTGAGCGAGGAGGTGCCGTCGACGAAGAGCTTGTGCTCCTTGTTCCACTGTTTGCTCAGGTAGGGGTTGGTGCCGCGGTACGAGGCCAGCTCGGTACCTGCGGAGATGCCGGTGAACAGTGTCCGCAGCCGCACCTCCTGGCTTCCCAGGGGCGGGTCCGGCTCGCTGATTACCTCTGCAACCCGGGGCGAAGTGAAACTGACCATAAAACCCATATTGAAGATCTCCTTGCGATCGCTTTGAGCGAGTCGCCTTGTTTAGCGTTGGTGTACGAAAGAGCCAGCACCGGCCCTCCGGCGTCGTCAGCCCTTAACGGCACCGGAAATGAAGCCGGAGGCGACCTGGCGCTGCATGACCAGGAAGAGCACGATGACGGGCAGGATCGTGATCAGGGTGCCGGCCGCAAGCGGGCCGACGTCGATGGACCGGCCGCCGGTGAACTGGTACAGCCCGGTGGTGAGGGGCCGGAATTCCCCGCCCGGGAGGTAAAGCAGCGGGACCAGGAAGTTGTTCCAGTTCTGCAGGAACGTGAAGACACCGAGTGCCGACGCGCCCGAACCAACCAGCGGAAGCATGACCTTGAGGAAGATCTGCCACTCGGAGCACCCGTCCACCCGGGCTGCCTGCTCCAATTCCGTAGGCAGGTCCGAAAAGAACGCACGCATGAAGAACGTTCCGAAGGACACACCCGTGGACGTCAGGATCAGGATCGCGCCGGCGAGCGTGTCCAGCAGCGCGAGGCCGCGCAACTGGAAGTACAGCGGGATCATGTAGGTGAAGAACGGCACCAGAAGGCCCAGCACGACCAGGTAGAACGCCACCGACCGGCCGCGGAACGGCAGCCGGGCGAAGGTGTAGCCGGCCATCGTCGAGAGCACCACGACCAGAAGGGTGCTGGGAACGGTCAGCAGGAGGCTGTTGCCCAGGTACTCCCCGAAGTGTCCCTCCGTCCAGGCCGTCGTGATGTTCTCCAGAGAAAATGAGGAGAACAACGAGAACGGATCCACCCGCACGTCCGCTTCCGTCTTCAATGCCGTGGAGATGATCAGGATGACCGGGAACAGCGAAATGAGTGCCAGCGCGATCAGCAGTACATGCTTCCCGGCCAACGCTGTTTTCCGCCGCGGGCTCGCGGCATTCTCCTCCGTGGCCGCCGGCCGGTTCAGCGCCTCGGGCAGCTGCAGCCTGTCACGCTCGGATACTGTGATGTCGATCATGCGCCTGTTCCTTGAAGAGAGAGCCGTCGTTGCAGCCGGTTCAACAGCACCGCGCATGGCACCGAGAGCGCCGTGATCAGCAGGGCCAAGGTCGTTCCGTAGCTGATGTCGCTCACCTTGAAGGCACTGTTGTACGCGTAGGTGCCCATCACGTTGGTGGCGTTGGCGGGGCCGCCGCCGGTCATGATGAAGATGATGTCGAAGACACTGAAGCCGCCGACCAGGGTGATCGTTGTGACCATGAGGAACACCGGCATGATCTGGGGCAGGATGATGTGCCACAGCCGTTGCGCGGCGTTCGCGCCGTCCAGGCGGGATGCGTCGATCTGTTCGGTGTCAACGTTTCGCAGTGCTGACAGGAAAATGATCAGTATGAACCCGGTGGAGGCCCAGATCGCTGTCGCCAGGACGGCGTACAGGGCGCTGTCTGGTTCACCGAGCCAGCCGGTCGCCAGGTGTCCGAGGCCGAAGCTTTGGAGGGCCTTGTTCAACCATCCGTTGACGGGGTCGTAGATCCAGCCCCAGACAATGCCGATGGCGATGCCCGGCAATACGTAGGGCAGGAAGAACGCCAAGCGGTAGAACATGTTTCCTCGCTTGACGTTCCACAGGAGCAGTGCCAGAACAAGGCCGATCGCGAGCGGGGCCGCCGTGCCCAGGACGATCCATATTGCGTTGTTGCCCAGGGCGTGCCAGACCTCCGGATCGGTGAACATGCGGGTGTAGTTGTCCAGTCCGACGAACTCCGGGTTCGGATTGATGCCGTCAAAATCGACGAACGAATAGTAGATGGCGCTGCACATCGGCAGGACGAAGAACACTGCGACCAGGATCATCAGCGGTGTGATGAGGGCGATGCCCAGGCGGGTTTGGGCCCGCCTGGTCACCGCTGGCGTGGTCGAGGAGATACCGGAGCTCATGTTATTTGCCTTCTGCGGCAGACTTTTCAAAGGCAGTCTGCAAATCCTGGGAAACCTGCTCCGGAGATTTCTGCCCGGTCAGCACCCCCTGGAATCCGTCCCACAGCGCCGTGTTGAACACGTCGGTACTCAGGGTGTCGATGCTGTAGCCGAAGTCACCGCTGCCGTCTGCGATCTTGGCCGTGTCCTGGAGGACCTGCGCGAAAAGCGGTGAGGCGTTGGTGCCGGATGTTTCGACAGGGAACGCCGGAATGGCGTGCACTTCTTCGACCTGCCAGCGTCCGTGTTCCGGGGTCTGCAGGTAGTCAAGGAACTTCAGGGCCGACTCACTTTTCTTGGTCTGGGCCGACACAAAGGTGCCCGATCCCAACCCGGCGCTGAAAATTCCCTTGTCATTGGCGCCAGGGAACGGCATGAACCCAACGTCAAACGTCGCGCTCTTCTGGACGCCGGTGATGAGCCAGCTCCCTGTCGCGGTCATGGCGGCCTTGCCGGAGTAGAAGAGGGCATTGCCGTTGTCATAGGAGACAGCCGGCGGAGAGGGCGTCAAGTATGAATCCTTGTTCAGCTGGCTCCACGCGTCGAGTGCCGCGACGACGTCCGTGGAGGTCCACGGAGTCGTTCCATTGAGCAGATCGCTCATGCCCTTGGAGCCGGCCCGGCTGGCGAGGGACATGCTCAACAGGTGGCCGCCCTGCCAGCCCTCTTTATCGCTGACGGCAAGCGGAACGATTCCCGCGTCCTTGATGGTTTTCGCAGCAGCCTGGAGGTCGGCAAAGCTCTTGGGCTCAGAGATGCCCAGCCGGGAGAAGATCTCTTTGTTGTAGAAGACGCCCAGTTCCTGGATCAGGTCGGGAACGCCGACGGTCTTGCCATCGAAAGTCACCCGGTCTTTGGCGAAGTCGTAGATCTTCCAGTTGCGGGTCTTGTAGGCGTCGGTCAGGTCATACAGGAGGCCCGACTGGGCCAAGGCGCCGGCGAAGCCAGGGCCGGTGTCGTAGTTGAAGACGTCCGGGCCGTCGCCTGAACGGAGCTGGGTCTGCAGGACGGTGCGAAGCTGGTCGACCGGCAGGACATCGAGCTTGACCTTGATGCCTGACTGCTCCTCGAACTTCTTGATGTCACCCTTGAGTAGTTCCAAATCTTCCGGTGCCTCCGGCTGGCCGAGCAGATAACGGATCTGCTTTTCATCGGAGTTGCCGCCGGAGACGGGTGCGCCGCCGGTGCATCCGGTAAGGGCCAGCGCCAGAACTGCTGTGAGCGCGGCCGCCGCTTTGAACGGGAGTTTTATCACTGTGACTTCCTTGTCTTGTTTACTGAGAGAGAGAGCTGCTGCTCCGCTTAGTGCTGAACGTCAACCCATGAATTTTTTTGCGCGGAGGTGAGGACTGCATCCGTGATCACGGCAGCCCGAACACCGTCAGAGAAGGTCGGCATCCGCTCCTCGGATCGGCCGGCCACAGCTGCATAGACGTCCATCACGAAAGCCGCAAAACAGTCGTTGTATCCCTGGGCGTGCCCAGGGGGGAGGTTTGGCAGTGCAGCGGCCTCAGGAGAGAGGAACGCCGGATCCCTCAGGACGGTTTGGATGCCCGACCGGCTTCCAACCCACAGGCCCTCCGGCTGCTCCTGATCGAAGGAAATTCCTGACTCGGTACCGCTGATTTCAAACCAAAGGCGATTCTTGCGCCCCGGGGAAACCTGACTGACGACGACCGTTCCAACCGCGCCCTTGTCCGTCCGGAAGTTGACACATGCGATGTCCTCAGTCCGGGTCGGGTCCTGGGCGGTACCAGCAGCGATCCGGTCCCGTGGCACCGTCTGGGTCATGGCCTGGACTTCCGTGAGGCGGTGTCCGCTTACCCACTCGACGACGTCGCACCAGTGAGATCCGATGTCCGCGAAAGCCCGCGATGCTCCGCCCCGGGCTGCATCGACCCGCCAGTTGTGAGCCGCCGGATCGGACAGCCAGTCCTGGAGGTACGACCCGTGGATCAGCCGCACATCGCCGACGTTCCCGGTGCGGGTCCTGGAGCGTGCCTCGGCTACCAGCGGGTGATAGCGGTAGATGAAAGGGACGGCGGCGACGAGTCCGGAGCGGCCAGCCAGTTCGGTCATTCTCCGGGCGCCGGCAAGATCGAGGCTCAGGGGCTTCTCGCACACCACGTGTTTGCCAGCCTCCAAAACCCGGGTGGCAAACGCCTCATGAAGGTGGTTAGGCACGCACAGATGGACAACGCTCACCACCGGGTCGCTGAGCATCTCCTCGACCTGCATGGCCCGGCCTTCGGAGGCCCAAGCCTCCACCGCCGCCTGGGCGGAGTCCACTGAGGATCCACTGACGCCGATGATGAGGGCCCCGGAACGCCGGGCGGCGTCGGCATGAACTTGGCCGATCATGCCCGTGCCGATGATGCCTACACCCAAACGTCCCATTGCAATTGCCCCTGCCGAATGCCTGATTTCTTACCCTTTCGATGCTAAGTCCCCTAGCTTATGCACGCAATATAAAAAAGTTATGTTTTTTTTATCAGAAGTATGAGAGGCTGGAGGCATGAGCATCGGCAGAGAGGTTTCCGAACGGAAACACATCCCCTCCAGTAACGACCGCCTGTCCAGCGTGCTTCTGGAAGCGATCGCCCGCACCCCGGGCTGCACCAGAAGCTTCCTGGTGGACGTGTCGGGACAGTCGCGCGGGACAGTGTCCCAGCGGTTGGACGGAATGATCGAAGCCGGACTGGTTCTGGAAGAGATCGGAGCTTCGACGGGCGGTCGGCCAGCCGGGCAACTCAGGCTGAACAACGAAGCAGGGGTGCTCCTGGCAGCTGATCTGGGTGCCACCCAGTGCTCAGTGGCAGTGACGGACCTTGCGGCCTCAGTGCTCGCATCCAGGACGTACGACCTGCGCATCGCGGACGGACCACACGCGATCCTGAGCGGAATGGACGAGGTGTTCAGGGAACTGTTGGTGGAAGCAGGCAAGTCGCCCTCAGATGTACGCGCCATCGGCATCGGTGTCCCCGGTCCGGTGGAGCACTCAACCGGCACCGTCGTCCGGCCGCCGATCATGCCGGGGTGGGACGGCTACCCGATTCCTGCCTTTTTCGCCCAGCGCTATTCAGCGAACACGCTCGTGGACAATGACGTCAACCTTGCAGCTCTGGGCGAATATTGGGCCCGCGCCGAGGGCGACAGCCACATGTTGTTCGTCAAAATCAGCACGGGAATCGGCTGCGGCATCGTCAGCAACGGCAAGCTGCACCGGGGAGAACAAGGTGCCGCGGGGGACATCGGCCACATCCAAGTGCCCGAAAGCGAAGGGGCGATTTGCTCCTGCGGAAACTCGGGGTGTCTCGAAGCCGTGGCGGGAGGCGAGGCCTTAGCCCGGAATCTCAGAGAGCTTGGAGTAACCGAAGCCCTGACCGCGCGTGACGTGAGGCGTCTTGCCGCGGACGGAAACATCTATGCCCGCCGGGAAGTCCGCGAAGCATCCAGATGCATCGGAAAAGTTCTGGCTGCGGTCGTCAGTTTCTATAACCCCACTACTATCGTCATCGGTGGTCCCTTTGCGGACCTCAATGACGCATTCCTGGCCGGCATCCGCTCCGAGATTTACCAGCGCGTCCTTCCCTTGGCCACCCGCACGCTACGCGTGGAGAGCAGTCGGCAACACGAGCGTGCCGGCATCCTCGGTGCCGCAGTCCTGGCTCTGCAATTCATCCTGTCCCCCGAGGGGGCGGCGTTTCTGCTCAAGCGTCCCGACACCGACAGCAACCCATCAGTTCGGAGGGCTGAACTTCCAGGCTAAGAGCGAAGTTTCGAGTTAAGGCCGAAATCGCCAACACTATTCCCAAGGAGATCGTCGTGGTTCGCCCGTTCACCCTGTTCACCGGCCCGTGGGCCGATCTGCCCTTCGAGGAAGTCGCCCGCCTGGCCTCCGGCTGGGGCTACGACGGCCTGGAAATCGCCGTCTCCGGCGACCACCTGGACGCCTGGCGCTGGGACGAGCCCGGCTACGTCGAGTCCAAGCGCGCCGTGCTGGAGAAGTACAACCTCAAGGTCTGGGCCATCTCCAACCACCTCAAGGGCCAGGCCGTGTCCGATGACCCGATCGACTTCCGCCACGAATCCATCGTCGGGACGCGCGTCTGGGGCGACGGCGACCCCGAAGGCGTCCGCACCCGCGGCGCGGAGGAAATGCAACACACCGCCCGGCTCGCCAAAGCCCTTGGCGTCGATACGGTGGTGGGGTTCACCGGGTCCTCCATCTGGCAGTACGTGGCGGTGTCCCCGTCCGTCCCGGAAAAGGTCATCGAGGCCGGCTACCAGGACTTCGCCGACCGCTGGAACCCCATCCTGGACGTCTTCGACGAATGCGGCGTCCGCTTCGCCCACCAAGTCCGGCCCTCCGAGATCGCCTACGACTACTGGACCACCGTCCGCACCCTCGAGGCGATCGGCCACCGCGAAGCGTTCGGCCTGAACTGGGACCCGTCCCACTTCATGTGGCAGGGCATCGACCCGGTCTCCTTCATCTGGGACTTCAAGGACCGGATCTACCACGTGGACTGCAAGGACACCAAGCTCCGCCCCACCGGCCGGAACACCGTGTCGGGCTCACACCTGCCCGGGGCGACCCGCGCCTGGGGCTGGGACTTCGTCTCCGCCGGCCGCGGCGACGTGCCGTGGGAATCGTCCTTCCGCGCCCTGGCCGCGATCGGCTACGACGGCCCCATCTCCATCGAATGGGAAGACGCCGGCATGGACCGCCTGCACGGAGCACCGGCAGCCCTCGCCGCCCTCAAAAAGTTCGACTTCCCGGCGTCGAACGACCCCTCCCCCTCCGACGCCCGCCTTCAAGCACCACACCGACTGATCCTGGCTGAGTGACCGTAAGCCAGCGAGGAAACGCCCGTCGTGCCGACGCGACGACCATAACCAAGACCAGGACGCGCCTACGACCGCCTTTGCCCTCAATCTCTCAGACCAATTTGAGGCTCGATGACATGGCTCAGCCACGCGCTTGGCGGCCGTAGGTTTCGAGGAGTCTTAGCCAGATTTCGTTGACGGTTGGGTAGGCGGGAACGGCGTGCCAGAGCCGGTCCAAGGGGACTTGGGCGGTGACGGCGATCGTCGCGGCCTGGAGCAGTTCGCTGACATCGGGGCCGACGAAGGTCATGCCGAGAATGACCTTGCGTTCCTCGTCGACGATCATCCGTGCGGTGCCGGCGTAGCCGGCAGCCCGCACGCTCGCGCCGGCGACGTATCCGATCTCGTAGTCCACGACCCGGACGTCGTAGCCCGAGGCGCGGGCCGCCCGGGCGGTGAGTCCAACGGACGCAACTTCGGGATCAGTGAAGGTGACCTGCGGAACGGACTCATGGTCCGCCGTCGCGACGTGATCACCCCACGGGGCATCGGAGAGTGGCGACCCGTTGGCGCGCGCCGCGATGGCATCTCCCGCGGCGCGGGCCTGGTACTTGCCCTGGTGGGTGAGCAGTGCCCGGTTGGTTACGTCACCGACCGCGTAGAGCCAGTCGAAACCGGGCACGAGCATCGTATCGTCGGTCCCGATCCAGTCCCCGGGCGTCAGCCCGACCGTCTCGAGGCCGAGGTCGGCGGTACGCGGCGTCCGGCCGGTCGCGGCGAGCACCTCCTCTGCGTTGATTTCGGTGCCGTCAGCGGTCTGGACAACAACGCCGTCCGCCGAGCGGGTGACCCGCTTGGTTTTCGTGTCAAGCAGAACGGACACGCCCTGCTCCCGTAACGCCTCGGCAACGAGCTCCCCCGCGAACGGTTCCAGAGCGGTGAGCAGCCCGCTGCGCGCGATCAGCGTGACCTCCGTCCCGAAGGCTGCGTACGCCGTCGCCAGCTCCGCCGCGACCACGCCGCCGCCGAGGATGGCCAGGCTCGCCGGAACCGACCGGGCGCTGGTTGCCTCGCGGCTGGTCCACGGGCGGGCCTCGCGCAGCCCCTCGATATTGGGGATATACGCGTCGGAGCCGGTCGCGACGGCCACGGCATGGCGTGCGGTCAGGTCCGTGGTGGTGCTGTCGTGGGCGATGACGGTGACCTGCTTGGGTCCGGTGATGCGGCCGTGGCCCCGGACCAGTCCAATGTTGGCCTTCTTCAGCCACTTCACCTGCCCCTTGTCGGACCAATAGCTGGCGAACGAATCCCGGCGGTCCAGTACGGCCTGGACATCGAGCTCGCCCCTTGCGGCCTGCGCCGCACCGGGGACCTGGCGCGCGGCGCGCAGCACCTGGGCCGAGCGCAGCAACGCCTTTGAGGGCATGCAAGCCCAGTAGGAGCACTCGCCACCGACGAGTTCGTTCTCGACCAGGACGGTGCGCAGGCCGCCCTGTACGGTACGGTCGGCCACGTTTTCACCAGCAGCCCCGCCGCCTAGAACGATCACGTCATACTCCGTCGACGGTGTCTGTTCCTCGGTAGACGGTCCAAAGATGCCATGGGGTGCGCCTGATTCTGGTGGATGGTTGACGATGTAGGTTAGGCGCTTCCGGGCTTAGTCCTGTTTACGGCTGATCTGGTAGCCGCTCTCGGCCATGGCGCGGGCCATGTGTTCGGCGTACCACTGGGGCCATTCTTCGTCGCGCACCCCGTTCAGCACTTCCGTCTCGTAGACGCCGTGCGCCGTCTCGGCACGCGCCATCAAATCGCGGAGGATCTCAATCGTGCCCGCCGTGTCCAGGCTGCCCTGCCCCGGCGTGTCCGTAGTCATCGTCCCGGGCCCTTGGTGAGGACTTCCTGCAGGAACCCCCTGCCGCCGTCCGGGGCGCCGACGGAGGCAAAGTCAATGCCGGAGACGTACAGGGTCAGAGCTTCGAACTTCATATCCATGAGGACAGTTCCTTTTCTTGCTTGGTGCTTGGTGGGTTGGTTGCTAACACTGCGGATAAGGCAGCCGCCGAAACCGGCTGGTCGTACGGGTGGAAGGCGGTTTCGGCAGTCCCGCATTCTCAACCCACAGTCGAAGCGGAAAACCCTTGGTCCGTCAGTATCGATTGCAACCGTTTTTTTCGATAGGGCGTGCTGGCACGTACGCATTGGGCATGCTCGTCATGGCTGGCCTGTGTGTGCAGAAACTCCCTCCCTTCTCGCCCTGCGAATTGGGAATCGTCACCGTCCGGGTTGGCGTTCGGTGACCTCCTGCAGCAACCACACGTTGCCGTCTGGGTCGCTGAACGAGGCATATGACCCGTAGCTGGTACGGTCTGGGGCATGGCCATAGACCCGTTCCGGAGTGCCGGTGTCATAGAGGTTGTGGAATACTTCGGTCACGTCAGCGCCTCTGCTGATCAGGTCGGCGCGGGCGCGTTCAATGTCGGAGACCACGAGGTAATTGCCTTGCGCGGATCCCGGCGCCGATGAAGTGATACCGCGGCCGATATGAATAGAGCATGGCGAGCCCGGTGGCGTCAGTTGAACGATGCGAAATTCCGGGCCGGCCTCGAAATCTGCGTCGATCCGCCACCCCAGACCCTGGTAAAAGCCTAAGGAACGGCCTACGTCGCTTACTGGTAAAACGAGGACCTCGAGCTTCATTGGCTGCAGCTCTTCGGTTGTCTCAGACATATCTGTCTCCCTGCCGTCGACATTTATTCTGCTCTCTGGTGGCGATCGCGAGCGTCGCTTTACCGGCTCAACGGGCGGGTCGTAGCTTGGCGATCGGCAAACCGGTACGCGGGGGATGACGCTTTGCTGGCGTTTCATCACCTGAATTGGAGACGAGGCTGGCAACTAAGGTCCAACCTCAATAAGGGAGAATCAAATCACCCAGAACAGAAATTTACCACTCCGATAACCACTTGCACAGGCTAATCTGGAGCAGCATCCGACTGCCCCGGACGCCGTCCCGGCCCCACAACAGTCCGGCTAGATGGAAGATCGGAATCACGACACGCCCCTGGAGTTAAGGGCGGGGCCATCAGCCTAAATTGCAGTCGCGCGTCGCCCTTCTCGGGACGTCTCAACCGAGACAACGAGGGACATCACATCTCAGCGCACAAGCTGTTCAGCAAGACACCCCTCAATTCCCGCACTCCTCTGGCAGGGGCTCACGCCCTCCTCTACGGCGCGCCTTATGAATAGACGAGGTATCTGCCAAAAGCCTGGAAACAGTCCGCTGACACCCCCGCAAGCCGCCACAAACAGGGTCCACTGCACTTGACCAAATTCGTCGCTACGCCGGCCGTGGCGGCCGCCCAGTTGCTCCCTCGGTCGTTCTTTCTGGCTAGCCGGGCGGATCGCTCGTCGAGATGCCTGCGACCGGATCTCTAGGGGTCCTCCGCAGCGCTTTTCCGCTCAGGCCGGTCCGGGGACCCGGGTGGTCCCGGCCACGACCCGTTGCAACAAGTTCCTCTCGCCTTCAGACACCGCAAAAGCCCCAAGTTGATTACAGCCCACATGCAGCGCCAACGACGTGCAGCGCGTTCTGAATTTGATTGTGGTCTGGATTCTTCCCGCAAAAGGTCGTGGAGACTCTTAGGGACGACCGGCGCCGGACAAACCCCACGGAAATTACTCAATGGCACGTCCGGTTCCGGCACACTGAGACTAGAATTGCTCACACCGGTTCCCCCACGGCGACAACGCCGTTGGGGCGGCTCCGGCCCTCCGATGACGTGCGAAACGATTAGCGGGGAGTGCACATGAAGAGCTTTAAGTGCTGCCCAATTCGAAGAATCTCGGTGCCCGCCGCCGGCGCCGGCGCGAACGATGCCGCACCACTCCCTGGGGCCATACGGCCGGCCATGAGGTCTTTGCGATGAGCACGCTGCCCATCTCGGACTACGCGCTCCTCTCCGACAGGCACTCTGCGGCGCTGGTCAGCAGCGCCGGGTCAATCGATTGGCTGTGTTTTCCCCGGTTCGACAGTCCGTCAGTTTTCGCAAAGATTCTGGGAGATAGTGCAGGTCACTGGTCACTCCAGGCTAGACGCTGCACCCGGACGGACCGGGCCTACGTGGAGGACGGCATGGTCCTCCAGACCATGATCCACACGGAATCTGGCATGGCTGTTCTGACAGACGCTATGGAAGTTGGCGACTCCGAGGATCCCCACCGGCTGGGAGAGTGGGCGCCGCACACGGTTCTGCGGGGCGTCACCTGCACCAGCGGCCGGGTGACGCTTGAAATGTGCTTCCGTCCCCGGCCCGAGTACGGCGTCGTCACCCCCTTGATGAACCAGATCGACTCCGGCATCGTGGCCGCGGGAGGATCCGGGCGGCTTCTCCTCAGCGCTCCAGGACCGGTGTCTATTGCTCACAGCGAAGCCACGGCCGTCTTCGAGATGGCAGAGGGCGAAAGCATCTACCTCGCGTTGCAGCACTCCAAGCTGGGCACTCCGCTGCCAAAACCGTATAGCCAAAAGCAGATCAAGACAGCCCTCCGCACCACCGAAAATGCCTGGCGGCATTGGTCAGACATCCACCAAAGCTACAACGGACCGTGGCGGGAGCTAGTACATCACTCCGGTTGCGTTTTGGAAGCGCTCAGTTACCAGCCCACCGGAGCCATCGTTGCAGCCCCCACGACCTCTCTTCCCGAAGAGATCGGCGGTGAACGCAACTGGGACTACAGATTCTCGTGGGTCCGTGACGCCAGCTTCACCATGCAGGCGCTCTGGGTCGCGGCCTGCCCCGACGAAGCCCATGAGTTCTTCGGCTTCATGACCGCGGCAGCGGCTCATTCCCGACCGGAGCGTCCCCTCCAGATCATGTTCGGCATACGAGGCGAGCACGACCTGTCCGAACGCGTCCTTCCCCAGCTCAGCGGGTGGAAAGGCAGCCGCCCTGTCCGGGCCGGAAACGGCGCATGGGACCAGCCCCAACTAGACGTCTATGGCGAAATTCTCGACGCAGCCTTCTGTCTCCGCCGGCAGCTTCGAGACCTCGACCAGGGCGCCTGTGATTTTCTTGCCGATCTTGCCGATGCGGCAGCCCACCAATGGAGCCTGAAGGACAACGGCATCTGGGAGATCCGGGGCGAGCCGCAGCACTTCCTTTACTCCAAGCTGATGTGCTGGGTTGCCCTGGACCGCGCCGTAAAACTGGCTCGCCAGATTCATGCAGCGGACCGTGCTCCGGAATGGGAAGCCGCGGCGCGGGACATCCGCGAAGCAATACTGGAACACGGCTGGAACGAGGAAGTCGGGGCATTTACACAGCACTTTGACTCGGCGGACCTTGATGCCGCGGCCCTGATGCTTCCTATCGTGGGGTTCCTTCCCGCCTCGGATCCCCGGGTGCTCGCCACCCTGGACGCCATTGAGGAGCATCTTATGGACTCACGCGGCCTGCTGCTGCGCTACCGGACCGACACCGGCATCGACGGCCTGGGTGGCGATGAGGGAAGCTTCCTGCTGTGCACATTCTGGCTCGCCCAAGTCTTCGCCCTGGCCGGCCGGACCGACCACGCGCGAGAGGTGTTCGAACGCGCCACAAGCTATGCCAATGATGTGGGACTGCTTAGCGAGGAAGTGGACTCCACCAGCGGCGAACTGCTTGGCAACTTCCCCCAGGCCTTCAGTCACATAGGGCTCGTCAACGCCGCGTGGGCCATCCACCAGGCGGAAAGACGCGCAAGACGCAAATCATAGGAGCCCTACCAGCGATCGCGGCGTAGGAACTTTGACGAACTCCGCGAACGGCAATGCGGGACGAACCCCCCGAACGGTCCGCTCCCCTTCGCCTTGTTCTGCACTATCCGCTGCAAACAGCTCAGAAGTCGGAGCAAAGGGTGGGGCCAACTCGCACATAACAAGGCCGAGGGGGGAGTGAAACATTCCCGTTGAGAGTTGAAATAGGGAGAGAACGCATCTGCCCCCGCTTTGCGTGCGGTCGAGAATTCTCCCTCCAGGACGCTGACCACTCGCCAAGTCGCATCCGACGCTGCTTCGACGTCATCTGAGCAGACAGAGGGACCGGCAATCGGTAGCGTTCGTGGGCTGCACGTACGACACTTAGGTCCTCTCTACCACCTGCGCGACCAGGATCGAAGCGGCTAGGAGCTCCTCCCTGCGGGAGGCCGGAGGCCGCTTCAACTCTCAGACCGTACATTGCGGCAATGACGTACCGCGACAGCGCGGCGCAGTCGGTGCCGGCCGGCAATCGCCGCCTGCCACGGCCTAGTCGAACCGATCCAGACCGGCCCGCCTCATCTCCTCGCGGGCCACCGCGAAGAGATCGACTATTTCATGGTGCGGCTCTCCGGATGCCAATCCCGCCTGAACTGTCATGCAGCCGGCGGGCTGCACCGGGGCGGTAAACACCTCAACCAACCCCGTCAGGAAGGTCTAACACAGCCTGGTGAGCAGCTGGCTGCGCCTCCTCCCGGCGTCTGGGAGTCAAGCGAATGTGTGGGCACCGCCGCGGTTTCAGTCAGCTGCGGTCTCGCAATACCAGCCGGCCCATGGCGTATGGGTCAGCTCGCAATCCCCGTGCTCAAGGTGAGCAGTCACGACGGCGCCTTGAGGGGCGGCTGTGGCGTGGGTTTCCGTCGCCATGGCGACTCCTTTGTTGACTTGCTTGCCTAGGTAGGTGAAGGCGGGGCCCTCGGTGATGGTGAGGGGCCTAGGGCTGATGTCGGCCAGGCTGTCCAGGTGGAAGGGTCCGGCGAGCATGGTGTGCATAGTGATCTGCTTTCTGTGAGCGGCATTCCCGGCGGTTCGGGCCGATGGTGTCGTGTTGTGTTCGCGGGGGAGTGGTGGCCGGGAGGGTGCGGGGTGTCGGGACCGCTGCACCTCCCGGCGTTTGGTGGATCAGGCGAAGACGTCCTGCTGGAGCGCGCATCGGCCGCGAGCTGGGCAAACCCATGTCAACCGGCCACGTCATCGCTGCCGGTCCGCTCGCGGTAGACGGTCGAATGCCTATAGGTGTGGGGAACAAGTGCTTGGAGGCAGGGCACTCAGATGCGATGCAGTCGGCCGTTGCGTTGGTGTGGTCGTTCGGCCGGCGTGGTGTCTTCTCCGCACGATGGGAGAAGACACCGTGCTAACCCAGCGGGCGTCTAGTTGGAGGGGCGCCCGTAGGTTTCGAGGAGCCGGAGCCAGACCTCGTTGACTGTGGGGTAGGCCGGTACGGCATGCCACAGGCGGTTGAGCGGGACTTCCGAGACGACCGCGATGGTCGCGGCGTGCAGGAGTTCGCTTACGTCGGGGCCGACGAAGGTCACGCCGAGCACGACTTTGCGCTTCTCGTCCACGACCATCCGGGCGGTGCCGGTGTAGCCGTCGGCCCGCACGCTCGCGCCGGCGACGTGCCCGATCTCGTAGTCGACCACCCGGATGTCATAACCGCTCCTGCGCGCGGCCGCGGCGGTGAGGCCCACGGAGGCGATCTCGGGGTCGGTGAAGGTGACCTGCGGGACGGCCTGATGGTCGGCGGTGGCGACGTGGGTTCCCCAGGGCGCGTCCGATACTGGTGCTCCGGCCGCGCGGGCGGCGATGACGTCACCGGCTGCGCGGGCCTGGTACTTTCCCTGGTGGGTGAGCAGCGCACGCTTTGTCACGTCGCCGGCGGCGTAGAGCCAGTCGAAGCCCGGAACCAGCATGGTGTCATCGGTTTCGATCCAGCCGCCGGGCGTGAGCCCGACCGCGTCCAGGCCGATATCCCCGGTGCGGGGGGTGCGGCCGGTGGCGACGAGGACTTCCTGGGCGGTGATGGTGCTGCCGTCCCCGGTCTCGAGGGTGACACCGTGTTCGTTCCGGGTGACGCGGGTGGTTTTCGTATCGAGCATCACGGTGACACCCTGCTCACGGAGGGCATCGGCGACCAGCTCCCCGGCGAACGGCTCCATGCCGGAGAGCAGCCCGCCGATGGAGATCAGGGTTACTGCCGTGCCAAAAGCTGCATAAACCGTTGCCATCTCGGCACCGACAACGCCGCCGCCGATGATGGCCAGGCTCTCAGGAACCGACCGGGCGCTGGTTGCCTCGCGGCTGGTCCACGGCCGGGCATCAGCGAGTCCGTCAATGTCGGGCAGGAGCGCGTCGGATCCGGTCGTGACGGCCACGGCATGGCGTGCGGTCAGCTTCGTGATGGTGCCGTCGTAGGCGGTGACGGTGACCTGCTTGGGTCCGGTGAGCCGGCCGTGGCCGCGGACCAGGGCAATGCCGGCGCTGTCGAGCCACCTCACCTGCCCCTTGTCGGACCAGTTGCCGGCGAAGGAATCCCGGCGTGCCAGCACTGCCTGCACGTCGAGGTCACCGGTCACGGCCTGCGCGGCGCCGGGGACCTGCCGGGCTGCGCGCAGCACCTGGGCCGAGCGCAGCAGCGCCTTTGAGGGCATGCATGCCCAGTAGGAGCACTCGCCACCGACGAGCTCGTTCTCGACAATCACTGCGGTCAGGCCGCCCTGCACCGCGCGGTCGGCAATGTTCTCTCCCACGGCACCGCCGCCGAGCACGATCAGGTCATATTCTGCTGAACCGTTCGGGTTGTTCATCGGCCGGGCGCCCGGGTGTTGATTTCCTGCAGGAACCAGGTGTTGCCGTCCGGGTCACTGAAGGTTGCAAAGGACTGGTAGTCGGCGCGTTCCGGGTGCGGGCCGGGAACGCGGTGCTGGTGGTCGAGGTGGAAGATGAATCCGTCCGCGTAGTGGAAGACCTCGGAGACATCAGCGCCCTTTGCAGCAAGGTCGGCCCGGGTCGCGACGATGTCCTTCACGGCGAAAATCGTGTTCTGGAGTGATCCGGGTGCGGCTGTGGTGACGCCCTTGCCGATGATGATGGATGCTTCCGACCCGGGAGGGGTCAAATGCGCCAGCCGGAACTCTTCGCTGGCGACGTAATCGACATCGAGGCGGAATCCGAGCGATTCGTAGAAGGCCTTGGCCCGATCGACGTCGGAAACGGGAACGAACAGTACTTCAAGCTTCAAATCCATGATGATAAATCCCTTTTGTTTGTTTAGTAGTTGGTTGTGCGCTCATCGCCCGGGTGCCCGGGTGTTGATTTCCTGGAGGAACCAGGTGTTGCCGTCCGGATCGCTTCTTCGTCACCGCTTCAACTGGTAACGATATTTGCACGCGATGTCGTCACCTGTCAAGGGGGTTACTCGGGTGCTCTGGCAGCTGGTGGATCCGGCATGCTCGGCGACGGCCACGCCAGAAGCGGCAGGGGGCCCTTGGCGGCCGGCAGCCTGGCACGCCGGCAGTAGGCCCCGGTCTTCTCACTACTAAAGCTTGGAAGTCAGAAACGTCGGGCGGGATCGGCAAAGCAAGCCCGGCGTCCCATGCGAACCAGCCCCCGCCATCGTGCCCGTGGCCTGCGATGTGCCGGCGGCGGGCATCGTCTCCACGCTGCAAGAATGAGGCGTGTCAGTGACCGCGACGGTGGTCTCGCGCGCCGAAGCGAAGCTGGCGATGGCCGCAGGGGCGGACGTGCTCTGCATCCAGGGCCCAAAAGTGGCGGGCAGGGGTGCCGTCGATGAAACCGGACCGGCCGGGAGGACGCTCCCGCACGTGCTGCTCAATGACTTGTCCGACCTGGGAATCCCGTTCATTGCAGCGAGCGGCATTATCGCAGGGCAGATACGCGGGCCGCGGTGTCGCAGGGTGCGGCGGCAGTCCAGGCCGGCACGGCGTTTCTGCGGGCAGACGAAGCCAGCATCGGAGCGGCGCATCGGGCCGCCCTCTCCTTTGCTGGATTTACGTCGGCGGCCGACACGAAGGCTGGACACCGAAGATATCGGCGTTCAGTTCTCCGGGAGGTATGCGCGGGGCCTGTACGACGACTTCACGACCCAGCCCGCCTCGCGGTGCCCTTCGGATATCCGGAAATTCATCACCTGACCCGTCCCCCGAGGGCCGCCGCGGCCGGGGCCGGTGATCCCGGCCGGACCAACCTCTGGGCGGGCACCGGATTTAATCCAACCTCGCCCCACCCACCACCCGGGCGCAGGAAGCTCCGCTGAAGCGTGGCGGCTATTTGCCGGCCGCCGGGAGCTTCTCTTCTCGTTTGCGGGCACGGTAGGCGGCCGCTTTCATCATGTTGCCGCACGGGTCCATGGCGCACCACTCCCGGCGTTTGCCCCGGGACCGATCGATGTAGACCCGGGTGCACTCGTGCCTCGCGCACTCCTTGAGCAGCGGCGCATCGGAACCGCCGAGGACCTCGATAGCGTGACGTGCCACGGCCGACAGCGCCTGGGCCGGGGTTGCTTCGGTCACTCGACCATCCCGCGTGAGCTGCAAAACGATGGGCGGCGTGCGGGCCGCGTCGTTCACGATGGAGAGGGCATCGCCGTCGAAGGCGTCCCCGGCTATCCTGGCGTGCACGAGTGAGTAGATGGCATCCCGGACCACGATGGCCTGCTCAAGGTCTGCCGGTTGAAATTTGGTGTCCCCGTCGACGATCCCGGATTCGCGGAACCAGGAGTCCAGGCTCTCCGGCGACGGGAACATTTCGACAGGCACCCCAAGCCGTGAGCCAAACGTGGAGGCGAAGTCGAGGGCCGGATTGCCGCAGACGAATGAATGTTTCATGTCACCAGCTTGACAGGTGACGGCGGTTAAAGCAATCGTCACCTGCTAAACCAGCCACGGTACCCACCGACAAAGAGCGGACGCCGGACGCATCCGCGAAGCAATGCTGGAACACGGCTGGAGCGAGGAAGTCGGGGCATTTACCCAGCACTTTGACTCGGCCGACCTTGATGCCGCGGCCCTGATGCTTCCCATTGTGGGGTTCTCCCCCCCGGATCCCCGGGTGCTCTCCACCCTGGACGCCATCGAGAAGCATCTTATGGACTCACGGGGCCTGCTGCTGCGCTACCGGACCGACACCGGCATCGACGGCCTGGGCGGCGATGAGGGAAGCTTCCTGCTGTGCACATTCTGGCTCGCCCAAGTCTCCGCCCTGGCCGGCCGGACCGGACACGCACGAGAAGTGTTCGAACGCGCCATAAGCTACGCCAATGACGTGGGACTGCTCAGCGAGGAAGTGGACTCCACCAGCGGCGAACTGCTTGGCAACTTCCCCCAGGCTTTCAGTCATATAGGGCTTCTCAACGCGGCGTGGGCCATCCACCAGGCGGAAAGACGCGCAAAACGCAAATCATAGGAGCCCTACCAGCGATCGCCGCGTAAGAACTTTGACGAACTCCGCGAAACGGCAATACGGGACCAATCCACCGAACGCTCCGCTCCGGCCATGCGGCCCCCTGCCGCTTCTGGCGTGGCCGTCGCCGAGCATGCCGGATCCACCAATGGTCGAGCACGCATCGTCACCCACTTGACAGGTAACGATTGGGTATGCAAATATCGTTACCAGTTGAACCGGTGACGCAAAAGCGGCTACCGCACTCCTCAGCTCTTCCCTGACAATCCCGCCAGCTCTCGCCTGGCGGCGCAAGCACCTAGACCGTCGAAACCAACCGATAAGGAACCACAAATGGCGCAGTCCACCACCGAGAAGCCGACAGACGCACTGAAGCACGCCCCGAACGGTTCGGCGGAATATGACCTGATCGTGCTCGGCGGCGGTGCCGTGGGAGAGAACATTGCCGACCGCGCGGTGCAGGGCGGCCTGACCGCAGTGATTGTCGAGAACGAGCTCGTCGGTGGCGAATGCTCCTACTGGGCATGCATGCCCTCAAAGGCGCTGCTGCGCTCGGCCCAGGTGCTGCGCGCAGCCCGGCAGGTCCCCGGCGCCGCGCAGGCCGTGACCGGTGACCTGGACGTGCAGGCAGTGCTGGCACGCCGGGACTCCTTCGCCGGCAACTGGTCCGACAAGGGGCAGGTGAGGTGGCTCGACAGCACCGGCATTGCCCTGGTCCGCGGCCACGGCCGGCTCACCGGACCCAAGCAGGTCACCGTCACCGCCTACGACGGCACCATCACGAAGCTGACCGCACGCCATGCCGTGGCCGTCACGACCGGATCCGACGCGCTCCTGCCCGACATTGACGGACTCGCTGATGCCCGGCCGTGGACCAGCCGCGAGGCAACCAGCGCCCGGTCGGTTCCTGAGAGCCTGGCCATCATCGGCGGCGGCGTTGTCGGTGCCGAGATGGCAACGGTTTATGCAGCTTTTGGCACGGCAGTAACCCTGATCTCCATCGGCGGGCTGCTCTCCGGCATGGAGCCGTTCGCCGGGGAGCTGGTCGCGGAAGCCCTCCGTGAGCAGGGTGTCACCGTCATGCTCGATACGAAAACCACCCGCGTCACCCGGAACGAACACGGTGTCACCCTCGAGACCGGGGACGGCAGCACCATCACCGCCCAGGAAGTCCTCGTCGCCACCGGCCGCACCCCCCGCACCGGGGATATCGGCCTGGACGCGGTCGGGCTCACGCCCGGCGGCTGGATCGAAACCGATGACACCATGCTGGTTCCGGGCTTCGACTGGCTCTACGCCGCCGGCGACGTGACAAAGCGTGCGCTGCTCACCCACCAGGGAAAGTACCAGGCCCGCGCAGCCGGTGACGTCATCGCCGCCCGCGCGGCCGGAGCACCAGTATCGGACGCGCCCTGGGGAACCCACGTCGCCACCGCCGACCATCAGGCCGTCCCGCAGGTCACCTTCACCGACCCCGAGATCGCCTCCGTGGGCCTCACCGCCGCGGCCGCGCGCAGGAGCGGTTATGACATCCGGGTGGTCGACTACGAGATCGGGCACGTCGCCGGCGCGAGCGTGCGGGCCGACGGCTACACCGGCACCGCCCGGATGGTCGTGGACGAGAAGCGCAAAGTCGTGCTCGGCGTGACCTTCGTCGGCCCCGACGTAAGCGAACTCCTGCACGCCGCGACCATCGCGGTCGTCTCGGAAGTCCCGCTCAACCGCCTGTGGCATGCCGTACCGGCCTACCCCACAGTCAACGAGGTCTGGCTCCGGCTCCTCGAAACCTACGGGCGCCCCTCCAACTAGACGCCCGCTGGGTTAGCACGGTGTCTTCTCCCATCGTGCGGAGAAGACACCACGCCGGCCGAATGGCCCCAGGGTCGGAGGGGCACATGGGCATCGCAGCGGCCTCATCAGCCTGAGCCCCGGAACTCACGGAGACACCACTCTGCGGGGAGCCTCCCGCGTGGTCATGCCCCTGCCTCCAGTCATAACTGCGGCCGAGATCGCCGGGCATGCCGTAGCCGGCCTTTCCCGTTCCGGGGATACATCCGTAGAGCACCTAACGCTTCACTTCTGAATTCTTCCTGCTACCAACAAGTAGGGGTAACAGGAACCCGTGTCAGTTCGAACAACAAGCCCTCCACATTCCAGGCAGACGTTCTCCAGAACGACCGGCCTGTCCACGTGGACTTCTGGGCACCGTGGGCCCCCATGTCGTGCGGTTGGTCCCGGGCTCGGCAAGTCCAGTCCCTATGAATAGGCCTACGCAGTGGCGGTCTCGATCAAACTGCACGCTTTTGAAAGGAAAAAATACATCTTGTTCTCTCCCATGACCCTGTGCCAGCTCGAGGACGATCCCGCTGTCCAGTCCAGACCCGAATTGGCAAAGCAGATGGCAGAGCTATGTGCTGAAGCCGACATGCCTGAACCTCGGAAGGAAGGCCTGCTAGCAAAGGCGGCCGGGGCGATGACGGCTGGGCTGGCGACGAGTGCTGGACTACAGATCATTCCTGCCCTGCAGAAGTTCATTCACACCATCATCGGTGGCTGACTCAGCTGGTCCTCAGCAGCCTCGGCGGAGCACCTCAGCTGGTTTTCGGCTCAGCCGGGGAATTCCTACACGAACAACTGCTGCTCATCCATGCCCGTCACATCGGGGGCAGAAGCGCCACATGGTGCGTGGGACGGTACTTCCACCCCGAAGCCGACTCCCCAGCTAGCTGCCCGATTTCTGAGAAGGCCAGCGGCTTGGTGGGCATGCGCTAGTCCTGCACTCAGTAATAGGTACGCCCACCCACTTAGGGCGGTCGGAAATACTTTTTGATAAAGAGAATCCACATTATGGATGATCGAGGAGAAAATGAACCAGATGCCCGTTCAGGGAGTCGTGAGCCGCGTCGCCGAACTGTTGCGCATTGTGGGCCGACGCCCCGAAGGAAGCTCCCTTGGGAAAGCCGTGCGCGAATCCGGGCTCACCCGGCCCACGGTCCACCGGCTCCTCACCTCACTGGCTGCCGAAGGACTACTGGACCGTGACGCCAAGACCGGCAAATGGGTCCTCGGCCCGGAGATCCTGCTGGTGGGATCGGTGGCCTCGGCGCGTTTTCCTGTGGAGGAAATCGCCAGGCCCAGCCTGCGCCGGCTGGCCGATGCAACCGGCGAAAGCGCATTCTTCTCCATCCGCAGGGAAGCCGAGACCGTCTGCCTGCTTCGCGAGGAAGGCAGCTACCCGGTGCGCTCGTTTGTGCTGCATGAGGGCGTCAGGTTTCCCCTCGGCGTAGCCTCTGCAGGCACCGCCATCGTGGCATTCCTGCCGCAGGGTGAACAGGAGCAGATCCTGGCCGACTGGCCCGCCCACGCCGGCACGTTTGCGCAGGGGCACAGTGAGGCCGTGGTCCGGGCCAACCTGCAACGAACCCGTGAGACGGGGTACTCCGTCAATCCCGGGCTGGTGCTGGAAGGCAGCTGGGGGATGAGCGCTGCGGTGTTCGACCCGGCCGGACGCCCGGCCTGGGCTTTGTCCCTGACCGGAATTGAGCCGCGCTTCCGCGAAGACCGGCAGGAGTTCCTGGGCAGGCTCCTGACGGAGGAAGCCCACCGGATTACCCACCAGCTCCAACAGTTGGATGAGGATACCTTGCATGGCACTGCCTGGAAGGCGGGGCTTGTTTGATTTCCCGAAGGTATGCCCGCGGGTTCAGCTCTGGAGCCGCCGCCAGTTGACCTTTCGGGAGCGAGTCGGATTGATGGGTCTCGCGGCGGCTAGTAGTGCGATCCCTGATCCAAATCTGTATGTCAACCTTCGAGCAAGAACCCTCAAATTCCGCGATCAGAGTAGCCTGCTCAGCGGCAAGGACTGCAATCTCTGCTCGAGTCAGGGCGCGGGGGCAGACTCGGTCCTTGGCGGATCTGAAGCGAGTGTGGCTGCCCCCTCGAGTCCGTCATGTTCGCTCCGCCTCAGGTTCATCTTGACATAGGGGACGGTATGGACGGAGATCCATGCGACACGGGGTGGGGGAGACCGCGTACCGCTAGCTCGAGCTCGACGATCCCTGGCACCCTGCCACCAAGGTTCATCTTGCCGTACGTACTGAGGTAACTCCTCCGGAAAAATCGCCGCCAAACGGGCCTTACTTCAGGATCCTTCTGATCGAATGCGCGTTTCGCTCTGATAATGAGAGCAGATAGCAGACGCCGATAACGGGCGTTATGTAAACCTACGGCTGAAAGTGAGCCGAAAGGGTCCGGGCATTGCTAGCCACACCGTCCCACGGCCCAATTAACGATTTTGGCCGGAAGGTCCGGGGTTCCTTGCCTCAGCCGACAGCACCAGCCGGACCGTCCAGAACACCAGCCGGACCCCGCCCGCTGCGACCAGCAGGACGTCCGGCAAGCTGAATGCTCGGTCCGCAAGCCGGGACACGGCCGGGAAGATAACAGTTACGGTTACGAAGATGTCCAACCAGCCGGCGAGCCGCGTTCCGTAACGTTCGTTCGGCGGCTCCGCCAGCAGTCCCGGATCAATCGTTCCCGGACGTTTCGGCAATCGAGCCATGTCAGGGACGGTTCGGTGTGGGGGGGCCGGCACGTTGATAGCCCTGCGGGGCTGCCGGCCGGGCCGAACCACTTTTTATCGTCCCCATACTCCCGGGGTGACAGGGCGAACCTGTCCGACGGGAGCCGTGGCGGTCACGAACACCGCCTCCCCGTTCGCCCACTGTCCTGTCCGGGGATCGATGGTCCGGGGGTGGAGGCAATGGTGCAGCGGGGAAGAACCGTCCTGGGTCCGGTGGAGTGCAGCTCGTGGCCCGCGGTGAGGTTGCCGACCACGGTAATACCGGTTCCGCCGCTCATGCGGGGCACCTTTGGGGGGAGCCAACTTCCATTCCGATGACTCGGGCGATTTTGTCCGGGTTTAGCCCGGGCCAGTGGGCTTGGCTGTTGTCCTTGTCATAGACCATTGAGTGATCGTCTGCACCCTTACGAGGGCTATCTCGCCAAGAGATTAGAAAAAATTCCTCGGATGAAGCCTTGGTTTCGCTGCAAATTAGCCGAATTTGAGGCTTCCTCTTCCGCTGAAAGGACTGCACGAAGCGCCACTTCAGCGCTAAGTTCTTCGACTGCTGCGGCAGCTCGCAACTTTGCCTCTTCAGCGGCCTCCGTCAATCGGGCCAGCTCACCCAGGACCACTGATTTCCCGAGTCCAAGGCCTAGTGACAGGCTGAGATATAGGATGAAACAGAGGCCGAGAGTGATTAGGCACTGTCCGAGCTTCAACGAGGGCTGATTAACAGTGCCCTCTACGGCAAGTAGTGCCCCAACAGTAAACACTTCCCCTCCCCGGATGAGACCGAGCGGCAAAACAAGTCCACGAGAGGGGGCCAACAGCTGAGCGCGCCGCCGCATTTTCAGCGTAAAAAGTTGACACAGCACTACCAACCCGCCAAGAGACAACAAGGGTGTCCAAAAAAGGTAATCAATACCTTGATGGCTGTAGTAAAGCTTCTGCCACTCCGCCTCGCCCAGAGTAATCAGCGTCAACAATGACAGTGCAAACTTTAGAGCTACTAGGACAACGGTGAAAAATATAGGGCCCGCCATGTACGTTTCGGATGATTCAAGCTTTTTGGGAAGCCGCGCTTGCAGGCGGTCAGGTAGAGAGTCACGGAAATTGTCTAGGGCAGTCCGAGACTCGAGGTACAGAATCTGAGCTACCCCGGCCTCCATTTCAAGGGTTCCCAACCGCCCAGCGATCCGCACATCCGAGGCGGCTAGCGTTACGAGTGCGACGGCAAGAAGAACGAGGCCCAAACCTATCTCAGTCGGAAACCTTGTTCCCGCTACGACCAAGGCTGTGACTCCCGCGAGAGGGGCCAAAATCTCCATCTTCCGTTGCCAGCGGGCCAAGTCCATTTCGCCACGCAAATCTCCAGAACGGCCGATTCTTGCGGCAAAGACCGCTACATTTATGGTTAAGACAACTGCCGCCAAACCGCCGACGATAGCTGATGCATCAGCATGATCGATACCCAGTTTGGTGTCCCAGACTCCAGGATTCCCGATCCCCCATCCATGAGCCAAGTTGAGGCCGACTTGAAGCAGGGCGTATAGAAAAAGTGCGAAGCCTGCGTGTCGCCGCAGTCGCCGACTCGAAGCCCTGGAATTCTTACGTCCGGCGTCCAACCACGCACGTGTCGCTGGACCAGGTGAGAGCAAGGTCATGGTTGAGAATAACGGATACAAGCAATTTCGGAACCCACTTGCTAGTTTTTCGCCGCCGACGACACGGCATGCAGAGGAGTACCAAGCAGGAATGACACACCCGCACTCCTGTAAGCAGCTATTCCAGATCCGCGACAGCTCCTCCAGCTAGGGCAGGAGTACCGTTGGGCCGTATCCTAGCCGGGCCGCTGCGGCAAATGCACCCAAGTGCCGTCCGGCAGTCCCTATTGGTCTTGCGGTGCCGGGTCCTCCGGTTCGGCCCATTCCAGTGCTGCGAAGAGGTGCCCTTCGTCGGGGAGAGCTTGTTGTTCGGCCGGTGGGAGTTTGTCGTAGGTGTAGGCGGCGACGGCCATGGGTGAGGTCGAGCGTCCCAGGCTGTACCGGACGCTGCGGTCGTTCTTGGTGCCGCAGATGAGGATGCCGATGGTTTCGTTGTGGCGGTCGCGCCGCAGCACGTCGTCGACGAGTGCGACGTAGAAGTTGAGTTTGCCGGCGTATTCGGGCTGGAACTTGCCTGTCTTGAGTTCGATGACGACGTAGCGGGATTGTTCAATGTGGAAGAAGAGCAGGTCCACGTAAAAGTCATCCCCGTCCACATCAAAGTGGACCTGGCGCCCCACGAAGGAGAATCCGGGGCCGAGTTCTCGGAGGGTTTCGGTGATTCTGCTGGTCAGAGCGTTCTCGAGGTCGCGTTCGGCGACCTCACCGGAGAGACCCAGGAATTCGAAGTTGTAGGGATCCTTGGCGATCTGCTGGGCCAGCTCTGAATCCGGTGCAACAAGCTGTTGCACAAAGTTCGAGGGCGCCGCGCCCGTCCGTTCCAAAGTCTTGTTCATCATCATGTTCATGAGTACGTTCCGGGACCAGCCATACTCGACGGCGGCAGAGGCATACCAAGACCGCTGTTCCGGGGTGTCGGCCTTGTCCAAAAGCACGGTGATGTGGCCCCAGGGCAATTGTGCAACAGGCTGTTGCACAATTGGTTCCGGCCACGATGCGGCGAAACCACGCATGTAGAAGAGGTTGCGCCGGGACAAACCCTTCATCTCCGGGAACTCCATCCGCAGGTCATCTGCCAGCCTGCCAATGACCCCGCTCCCCCAGTCCTCCACGTCCTGGCGCTCCAAAATGGTCGTGCCGATGGACCAGTACAGATCGATTAACTGAGTGTTGACCGTCCGCAGCGCCGTGGTGCGCGCGGCCCTCACTCGGTCCTTGAGCTCACCGAGGAGGTCGGTGTATCCGGTCGGGAGGGCGAGGTCGCGCGGTCCTGTCATGGGTTCCATCCTAAAGAGCCCCATGGACAGGCGATCACTTGCTCCTCCTTGCGTGCGGCAAACCCTTAGCGTTCGAGTCCGCCGCGTTCCAGAATTTTGCCGTTGCCGCCCTGCTTGGCGATCTTCGAGGTCTTGGCAAGCGAGGGCTTGTTGGCCAAGGCCGCCGTCGCCGGCACCCCTTGGTGCTTATCTGCCAGGAGCCGAGAGTTGACCGCCTCGCGGTCGCCCTTGCCTTCGAGGCTTTCTGCCAGTTGCTGACGCCGCTCAGCGGAGTCGAAGGCAGGTTCTTCCTGTGCTTTTTTAGTGACCGTATCCTGCGTGTTGGCGCCGGCGACGGCGGCTCCAACTACCACTTCATCCGTGCGTGCGGCGGAGGCTTTGGTCCGTTCGTTTTCTGCTTCATGGCGGGCCTGCTGGGCCCGGGTGAGGGCTTCGGAAACGGAACGTTCGTCGGCGCCGGTGTTGTTTACGTCGATGCCGTACCGGGCCTGCACCTGGTCCCGGATCCGCTCTGATGCCTGGGAAGCCTCGGGGTCATAGGCTTTCCACGCCGTAGCTGTCTCATGGACTCGTTCGATCATTACGGGGGTGGCTTTGTCCCACCAGTCATCCCGGGTGGCCGGTGCGAGGTGGGCGCGGGCCG
Source organism: Arthrobacter sp. V1I7 (assembly GCF_030817015.1). Classification (NCBI taxonomy): domain Bacteria; kingdom Bacillati; phylum Actinomycetota; class Actinomycetes; order Micrococcales; family Micrococcaceae; genus Arthrobacter; species Arthrobacter sp. V1I7. The sequence continues at coordinate 34,672 of NZ_JAUSYS010000002.1, read as the reverse complement.
CTGCCCGCTGGGCGTCGAAGCGCTCCTGCAGCTGCCGGGCTCGTTGTTCCTCGGAGGCGGCGATGGTGCGCTGGTCTTCTTCCCGCATTCTGGCCAGCTGTTCGCCGATGCGGCTGGCGACCATCAGCCCGGTACGCATTGCGCCGTCTACTGCTTCGTCCATTCCGTCTGCTTCGCTCATGCTCTTTCCCCTATCGCTCGATGCCTAGATTCGGTTTGTGGTCCCGGGTGGGTTCTTGCGGACGGCTTGGCCCGGCTCGCTGCAATGTCTTCTCCGGGCGCGTGAGTGTCGTAGGGACGGGCGAGCCGCCTCGTGAGCGTTCGGCGATGAGCCGTGCCTGGAGGGCTTCTTCACTGGCTCCTGGGTGCTGTTCGCGCAACGCTTCCATCGTCACCGGATGTGCCCTGATGGTGTGCGCTGTGGCGCTGGCTTCCACGGCTTTGCTGGCGGCGGTGACGGCGGCTGCGAGGCCTCGGACGCGGCGGAGGTCATCGGTGGCTTTGTGCATGTCGTGGATGGCGCGGGCGGTCTGGGCGAGCTGCCGGAACATCAGTGCGTAGGCGGCGCGTTCGCTCTTGGACGTCGCCGCAAGCAGGATCATGGTGGCACCGCGTGCAGACGGCAGGGCAACCGCAGACCGCGACGGGTAGCGGCGGAGCTGGGCGGATTTGGACAGTTCCCTGGCGGCATCGGCCAGGGGCCCGGGCGTGGCTTCGATGCGTTTGGACCATGCACCGAACGCGGCCGATGTTTCCCGGGCTGCCTGTGCCCAGGCGGCATGGTCAGCGTGCGGGGTGGTAGCCAGTTTCTCGCGGAGGGCGCTGACGTCTTGGGTGTACTTGTTCCATAGCTCGGCCGAGGGCTGCAGCGTTTCCCGGCCGGGGTTTACCGGCCTGCGGTTTCGTGCTGCGGCGTTCCATTCCTCGACGGCGGCCGTTGCTGACTCCGGGGTGCTTTCCCAGTCGCTGCGGAGCTTGGGCAGGGCGAGGTCACGGCCCAGGGAGTTTCCGCCGAACCAGACGGCACGCTCCCCCTTGCGGGGACGTTCGGCCACGGAGTATCCGGTCACGACGTTGGTACGGCCAGCGGCATAGCGAGGGCGCACCAGCAGGCCTTCCTGGCGTGCGCGGCGGACGAACTCTGCTTCATCCGTCGAAGCCGTTGCGCAGGTGCGTATCGTCCGTGCGAGGCTGTGGCGCTCGACTTCGGGCAGTCCCTGGCGGACGGCCTTGGCCTGTTCCGCGGGCGTGTATCCGCGTTCGGCACGGAGATCCCCGAGTTCGTTGAGGCCGTACTTTTTCTCCAGGGCCCGGGCGACCTGTTGGGACTTGTATTTGCTCTTCCAGCTGTTCCATTTGGTGCCGTCGTCGCGGACCATGCTGGCCACGATGTGGATGTGGTCGTTGCCGTTCTTGCTCAGCCCGTGCCGGACGGCAACCCACCGGGCCGGCGCCTTCCCGCCGTCCTCGGTGAAATCCATGTCCTTCATGAAGTCATTCGCGATGGCGCCCCACTGCGCGTCGGTGAGCTGGCCTTCTTCTGCGGACAGGCTCAGTGAGCAGTGGAAGACGTGACCGCCGTCCACCTCGGTCTTGTAGAACTGCTGGGCGCGGTCCAGGGCGTTGGCGATATCCAGGGCCGCGTCCCGATTCAGTTCGTTGTCGTCGTGCCAGGCCATGAGTGCGGAGTCGCCGGCGACAAGGTGGGGTTCCTCGTGTTCGTTGGCCCGTCCCGGGCCAGCGAGGTACATCATCAGGCCCGCCATGCGGTCGCCCTGGGTGATGTTCGGAATCACGGCAGGTTCACCGGCCGGCCATGTCGGCGAGCTGCCGGTCGATCCGGACGATCACGGACTTCGCGTGGGCGATCGTTGCTGCCGCTTCGGGCGGCACTTCCCCTGTCGAGTTGGCGTGCCGGGCGATCTGGTTGACGTTGTTCGCGACGGAACCGATGAGGCGCTGCAGGTTCGACAGCTGCATGAACTGGTCCCGCCGCTCCGAGGGGCTTTCACTGTCTTCATTGAGCGCCGCTTCGATCAGAAGTCTCGGTATCGTGACGCGGTGTTTTTCCGCGAGGGCGAGAAGCTGAGCTTCTTCTTCTGGGCTGACCTTGACCTCGTGACGGTGCATCCTGCCGCCGTCGACGTTGGCCCGGCGGCGGCGGGACTTCCACCCGGCGAAGCCGTTGCTTTCACTCACGTGTCCCGCCTTCCGTTTTTGCCAGCGCAGCGACCCGGAAATCCGGGACCAGACTTCAGTCTGCCGCTGACCGGATGCAAATCCGTGGAGCGACACGAACTTAGCCCGGCTAAGTTCCCAGCTTGCTCCGCTCTTTCTGCTTTCCGCCCGTCGGTTTTCCGTAGGCGGAAGTTCTGCAAAGCAGCCGTCAGCGGCATGCAGGGTCGCTGCCCCGAATCGTCGTACCGGCGGGCTAGGCTGGTCGCATGGCAACCATCGACATTGAACAGACTCGTAACCAGGCCAAAGCACTCCTGAACTCACGCATCGATTCCGTGACCGAACTGGTCAAGACCCGTCAGCGGATCACCGACCTGCGGGAACAGCTCGCCGAGGCAGAACGTGAAGACAAGCGCGCCTACGTCCGCGCCACCAAGGACGGATGGAGCCCGGAGGAGCTGAAAAAGCTGGGCCTCGAATCCGGCGCTGCAGGGCGTCGCCGTAAGGCCGCGAACCGCGCCACCGGCGACAGCGCCGCGGCCACTACGGAGGACGAAAGTCACGGCGCCCAGTAGCGTTGCCCCTCGCCCGCATGGGCACGGCAAAAGCCCAATCGCTCCGCTGCTTTTCCCGCACACATGTGGACGACGGGACCCGGCTGACCGGCTGCACACAACCGCCAGGTATCCTTGGGACTCGTCACTCACCACGGTGTCCGGCGATCATGCACAGCCTGGACATTGCCCGGTCACCAGCGGCCACGTTTCCCATGGACCAAGACACGCCGCTCCCGCCGCCGGTGGACGCTGCGGCTGGCTCTTTTCAGCCATAGACCACAAGAGGCTCCGGTGGGCAGATACGACGAAGGCCGGCACCTTTTCGAGGTGCCGGCCTTCGTCGTATCCGTGTTCTCTTTAGTCTTCCGCGGTGACGTCATCATCCTTGATCTGACCGGCCGCGATGCGCTCCGCGGTCTTCGCGAACGCAGCTTCGATGTAGGCCGATAGATCGCTTTCCCGGACCCGCCACACACCCCGTCCACCGAACTGCCCGGCGGGAAGCTCGCCGCTGCGAACGAGCGAATAGACCAGTGCGCTTTTGACGTTCAGAATCTCCTGAATCTGCTCCAGAGTCAGCATCCTGGGGAACATGGGTCCCGTTGTCGGCGCAGGTACCTCGCTCAAGTTCTCTGTCCGTTTCGGCATTCTCAATCCACCTCGTTCCGGTGTTGCAGCTCGTCCCTGGTGCGCTGTCCGCGGCGGAGGGATCCGGCCGGCGCCGGTTCCCATTTTCTGCCTTGGTTGTGTTTTCGTTCGAGTCGTTTCACTTCGCGCATCGTCGCTCGAACGATGAAGTCCGATACGCTCGCGTCCCTCTCCAAATGCCCGGCGGCAAGGAACGCAGCCCGGACCCGGCCGGCCTCGTCCTCCGTGAAGTAGGGAGTGAAAGCAGCGATCTTTTTAGACGGCACGAAGGCTCCGTGGCCACGGGTGGAGGCTGTCGAGGTATCCGGGGCGAAGCGTCATGCTTCCGTCGTCGTTCTCGTGGATATCGGAGTGCTGGTGGCTGCCGCCGGCGTGGGCAATCGCGGCGAGAACCAGATCAAGGTTCTGCCGGTCCAAGCCTGGAACGACTTCGCTCAGGACGACAGGCACGTTCTCCGCCAGGGACGCCGCAAGCAGCAGGAATCGCCGCTCCCCGCCGGAGTAGGGTCCGTTGTTGGCGTGCTCTCCGAGGGCTTCGAAATCAATCCAGGCGTTCTCGATGTATCCCTCGGTGGATGTGCCGCTGGCATGGACCCAGGGGTTGCCGACGGCTGCGTAGCGGCCGCCGAAGGCGCGCAGCAGCAGCTCAGTTCCGGCCTCGGAAGTGTAGGAGCCTTTTGCCCAGCTGCGGAGATCATCTTCATGCGTCATAGCGGTTTCCTTGGTGTCTCGTAGGGCGCGGTGCATCGATTCCTGGAGTCAGCGTAGCCGCTGGCTCTGACTGTGGTCAGTACGCCGGTTCGGGGTCCTGGGGGCGGGTGCTAATGCGCCCGGCGGGGTTGGCATCCATGCCAAACCACAGGTCGTCGTCGGTGTACCCGCGGGCGCTGAGGCTGAAGTGACCAACGGGGTGGATTTCCTCACTGCGGCTTTCTTCTTCCGCCGCATCTGCGGATGCGCGGGATGAGCCGTGCACGGCCGCTGCCGCGTATCGCAGGGACGGCCCAATCTCTTCGACTTCGAGTTCGAGCACGGTGCGCTTCTCCCCCGTCCTTGTCTCGTAGCTGCGGGACTTCAATTCACCCGTTGCGATCACGCGCGTGCCCTTGGTCAGGGACCCTGCGGCGTTCTCGGCCGCTCCCCGCCAGATATGCGCAGGCAGAAACTGAGTCTCCCCGTCCACCCACTCGTTGCGCTCGTTATCGAACGCCCTGGGCGTGGATGCGATGGTGAAGTTCGCGACGGCCGTGCCGGCTGTGGTGAACCGCAGCTCGGGGTCGGCAGTAAGGTTGCCGGCCACTGTGATGCTGGTATCGCCTGACATTGATTACTCTCCCCCGCCCGTTCCCCAGGCTTCGCGGACGGCGGATTCGATGGCGATGATTTGCTCGATTCCGCCCGGGTTCAGACCGGACCAGTGGTTCTCGGTGCCGTCCTTGTCGTACACGACTACGGGGACCCGGGAGTAGCCGAGCTCTTCGGTGATGTACTCGAAAGCTGCCGGGTTGCTGGTGACGTCGACCTCGTGGAAGTCGATCCCGGCCTCGGCGAATTTCTGCTTGGTCTTAGCGCAGCCAAAGCATCCGGCGGGCTTGGTGTAGATGGTGAGAGTCATTTTCAGTCCTCGGTTTCGTATCACGTTAGTTAGGTTCGACTGCTTAGTTGCTACTCCCATTTTACCAATCATTCAACTGAATGAATAGGTGTTTTTCCGCTATTTCTGGGGGTTTCTTCGGGCAAGTTTGGTGAGCATAGCGGGAGTCTCGTCCGTCAGCAGACGGTGCTACCTGTCACTTTCAGAAGCTAACTGCACAAAATGTCCAAAGTCGTCTGCACAGCCACTACGTGCCCGGAAGGGGATCCCCGAACGACACGATTCGCTGCGTGAATAGATCAGGCCCTACGCTCTACCCATGATCGACGTAACGGTGGTTATCCGACCTGCTGGCGCTCGGACCGAGATTCAAAATCTGCCGTACGAGGGCAAGGGCGCTGGCTACACGATCCTGGGTGACATGTTCAACGCATCACGCAGGGGCCAGGTGGAGTACAACCGTGGAGTCTGGTCCGTATCGCGACCTCACACGAATGAGGTCACTCTAGGGCTGGTTGAGCGCTACGGGCGGGTCAAGGTCATCCAGCACGGCGGCGTCGACAAGTGCGTCAAGCAGTGCTGGGACCGCGGCAATCCGGAGAATGTATGGCTATGTGAATGCGCCTGCGCAGGCAGGAATCACGGATCCGGCGTGCCATACGCGCACACGGTGGGCGGCAACGGACCGGGTGGAGCGCTCTCGGTACAAGCCAGTGAACCTCGTGAGTTTTACGTGCCCTAATGGGCTCCGTCTAGATACGCCTGCCCTCTTGCCTGCACTGTCTACTGGTAGTCCGGGTCCGCTCACCTCTCGCTATCTCTCGAAGCTGCTGTCGCGTGAGTGGTCGTGAGCGGGTCCGCTGGGTCCTTGCGGCGTCGGGTGTGTCTGAGTCGGGCGGGTGTTCCTGGGGGCTACCGGGAAGCTTGCGGCTTGCAGTCTGCGCAGTCGCGCAACGGCCGGGTCCACGTCCGCCTCGGGGGCCGAAGCCGCGGTTTCCGGCGCTGGCTTGGGAGGTTCGATGGAGGCTTTTAGTTTTTCGTCCAGTTCCGCGCACTTCGCACGTGCGGTGACGAGTTTGTCCTCGTACTTGAACGGTTTTCCGGCCTGGCTCTCGACGTCGGAAAGCACCGCCTGTTTTTCCGTGATGGTTTGGCGCAGCTGGGCCTCGTAGTCAGGAAGGCCTGCCACTTTGTTCTCCAGCCGGGTGATGATGCCGACGCTTCCTTCCAGCAGCTCCAGTCGGGTAAAGACAAGCGGTGGTGCGGGCACGTCTTTGATGGTGACGGCGAGGTCCTGGTAGGAGCCGAGGCGGGAGTCGTCGGCCGCGTTGCGGACCTGCAGCTCGTGGCCGCCGAGGGTAGCCATCGTGCCGTGGTCCTGTTTTTGGCGGTAGTAGTTTCCGTATTCCGGTGTGTGGGTACGGACCCATTCAGAGATGGCCGCGACGGCTTCCGGGCGTTTGGTGTAGCTCTTGCCGTCGATGGTGGCGGTGAAGGCCTCCCCTGCGGTCGGGGTGATGCGCGGGAGTGCCGCCTGCAATGCGGGCAGCTTGCTTTCGGCTTTGGTGATGCTGGTTTCGGCCGCGGCTCTGGTCCAGGAGAGGGTGCTCTGTCCTTTCTCGTGGGCGCGTTTGAGTCGTTCGAGTTTGGTCCGGGCGGCGTCGGCCTCGATCTTGTCCATCACCAGTGGGTTGCCGCTGGTCGCTGCTTTGATCTGTGCGGCGTTGAGGGCAAGGTCTCCAACGTCCTCGATCTCGCGGATGTCGAGGCGTCCGCGGAGAACCTGCTGGATCATGGTGGCCTTGCGCTGGATCCCGTCCCAGACGGCACTGTCGTAGCTGCCGACGGTGGCGTACTGGAAGTTGTGGACCTCCGCGTTGGCGTTGCCTTGGCGGATGATGCGTCCGTCGCGCTGGGTCAGGTCAGCCGGTCGCCAGGGACACGTGACGTGGTGGATCGCTTTGGCGCGGAGCTGGACGTTGGTGCCGGTTCCCATCATGGCGGTGGAGCCGATCAGCACGTCTACTTCCCCGGTGCGGCATTGGGCGAAGAGCTGGGCTTTCTGCTCGGGCTTGGGTGAGTCCTGGATGAACCGGATCTGCTCCGCCTGGATGCCGCCGGCGACGAGCTGGTCCTTGATCTGCTGGTAGGCCGTCCAGACCGGTTTGCCGTCGGGTCCGGTGTTCTTCGAAGGCGTGCTGAGGTCACAGAAGATGATCTGCAGGGCGCCCTTGTTGGCCGAGAGGGTGCCGGATTCGAAGCTGGTTTCGTATTCGTTCTCCCGGTTCTCTTCCCAGACTTTCAGGGTCTTGGCGACAACCTGGTCCAGTTTGGTCGCGGATTCGGGTTCGATGCCGACCATGCGCAGGTCCAGCGCGGCTTTGCGTCCGTCGTTGTAGACACTGAGGGCATTGTCCGCGCCCTTCTCTGCCCAGCCGGAGAGGGAGTCCAGCCGGTCCGCGAGGCCCTTCATGTATTCGGCCAGTTCGGGCGGCTGCGGGATCAGTACCAGTTCCGGCTGCCGTTCCCCGTCGCCGGGCCGGCGGGCGAGGTCCGGGGTTTTCAGATTCAGGTCTTCGGAGAGCTTCACGTCCGCGAAGACGTGGAAGGACCGCAGCATCTCTGGGACGTTCTTGAACTTCGCAAAGCGCGGCTTGTTCTTCAGCCGGCCTCCGGCGTCCATCTCGATGGCGGTGACGGTTTCCCCGAACGTTGCCCCCCAGACGTCGAAGTTCTCCACACCCGCGGCCTGGAGCAGGTCCGGGCGCAGGTAGCGCTGCATGACGTGGGCTTCGGTGATGGAGTTGGCAATCGGTGTGCCGGTGGCCATCGTGACGACGCGTTCCCCGTGGGTGCTGCGCAGGTATTCGAGCTTCAGGTGCATGTCGGTGGCCCGGATGGACCCGGCAATTTCTGCGCCCTTGATATTGGTGACTGTGCGGAGGTTCTTGTAGTCGTGCGCTTCGTCCACGAACAGGTAGTCCACCCCGGTGTCCTCGAATGTCAGTCCAAGGTCCGGTGCGGTGTCCATGAGCTTCTTCATGCGCTCTTCTTCGGCCTGGAGCTTGGTTTCAAGCTTCTTCACCGTGGTCCGGTCTTCGCCTTCGGCCTGGGCGTTGACGATGGTCTGCCGGACGTCGGCGATGATCGACTCCTGGTAGGCCTCAATGGTTTCGGCTTTCACGCCGATGCTCTTGAAGGCTTGCTGGGTCATGATGATGCCGTCCCAGTCGTTCGCCGCGGCGCGGGCGACGAACTGCCGGCGCGCGGTCAGGTCTCCGCTGTTGGTCTTGATGTCATCACTGCCGGCCGAGAGCAGGCGGGCCTGCGGGTACAGTTCCAGCCACTCGCGGGTGAACTGCTCCAGCATGTGGTTCGGGACGACAACCATGGGCTTGGAGGCCATGCCCAGGCGTTTGAGTTCCATCGCTCCAATCACCATTTCGGCAGTCTTGCCGGCCCCGACTTCGTGGAAGAGGCCCACGGCCGGTTCGGAGATGATGCGCGCCACGGCGGTGCGCTGGTGCGGGTGCGGGGTGAAGGACTTAGCGAGCCCCGGAAGGGTCAGGCGGCCGCCTTCCTTGGTGTAGTCGCGCAGGGCCAGGGAGTTGAAGCGGCGGTTGTATTCGTCAATGAGCCGGCTGGCACGTTCGGGGTCTTCCCAGACCCACTCGGCGAAGCGTTCCTGCAGGGCCTCGGCCTTTTCCTGGGCCGCTTCGGTTTCTTCGAGGTTGGCGACGGGTTTGCCGTCCTCGTTCTTGTCCTCGACCTGAATGCTCTTTTGTTCCAGGATGCTTTGCAGCAGATCCGGGGCGGGCCGGCGGCCCGTCCCCCACTCGTTCGTGGAACGGACTGTCCCACGGTTGGCTTTGACCCGCCAGATGCCGCTGCCGACGCTGGTCACGCTGGCGTTGGGATCGGCCAGGATGTCCTGGACGAAGCGTTGGTGTTCCTCGGGGGAAATCCAGACCGCACCGATGCGCGCCTCGACGTCTTCCATGCCGACCCGCGGCGGCTGGACTTCCTCCAGTGCGGTGACGTTCACGCTCAGGCGCTCGTCCTCGGCCGCCGCAGCGCGGGCGGCGTCGAGCTTGGTCCGGACGTTCCCGGACAGGTATTCCGGTGCGGTAACGAGCTTGCCGGTTTCCGGGTCATCGAACACGAGCGTGCCCAGCTGCTCGCGGGCTTCCCCTTCCGTGACGCCCAGCAGGTCCGCGATCTGTTCCAGCTCCGGGGCACCGTAGGTGTCCAGGGCGATGGCGAGGGCTTCGTCAACGGTGTCCGCGCCCATGAGCGGTTTGCGGGCCACTACCTGCCGGTGCTGAAGCAGAGCCGCGGGTGCCGCGGTCTGCGTCTCCTCGTTGAACCTCTCCAGGGCCGGCGGCAGAGTGCCGAAAGGGTCCGTCTGGCGCAGGATCCGCACGGCGGGTGCTGCACGGCGGGTGATGATGTTCTCGCCCGTTTCTTTGTCCGTGCGGACAGATTCCGTGAAGCGGTTGAGCGGTCCATATTTGGCGGCATATGCCGTGTACTGGTCAGCCAGGGCGGTTCGGTGAGCCGACATCGCAGGGGTGTCTTCGCTGTCGGAAGCTTCCATCTCCAACAGGGCGCGTGCTCCGTCGCGCATTCCCAGCAGGTCGCTTAGCTCCGCTGCGTGTGCTTTGGGTACAGGGAACGGGACCTGTTCCCCTGCACGGGCAACGGTGAAGGTTCCGTCTTGTTGGGCGGTGATGGTGCCGTCCCATTGCTGCCCCGTGGACGGCAGGAGTGCGGCTGGGGTTTTCCCCGGGGCCGGCTCGGCAGGGGCGTGGTTCAGGCCGCGGTCCAGTGCTTCCTGCACGACGGCGTCGAGCCGCCGGGCGAGTAGCTGCGGGACGGCGGCGAGGTCGTCGGCTTTGACGCTGACGGTTTCCTCGCCGTACATGCCGTTCCCGACGGTGATCTGCCCGAGGACGTTTTGCGGGTTCAGGTCAAAGTAGTTGTTGATCTTCACGTTGCGGCCGTCGATGATGACGGGGCCGACCTTTTCCCAGTCCGTGTAGGCAGGCTCCCGGCCCGGCTCGCGCTTGCGCAGCAGCAGCAGGTCGGTAAGTGCTTCGGTGCCCGCTGCGCGGCGGTGGGCGCCGGTGGGCAGGCGCACGGCTCCCACCAGATCCGCCATGGCGCTCATTTCCCGCCTCGAGGTGGGGTTGGTTGCGTCCATGGTGAAGCTGGAGGTCAGCACGGCGACGTAGCCGCCGGGTTTCACAGCGGTCAGGCTCTTGAGGATGAAGTGGTTGTGCATGGAGTGCCGGGAGTCGGCGTTGTGGGTCTTGTCATAAAGCGTGTTCTTGCTGAACGGGACGTTGCCGACGGCGAGGTCAAAGGAGTTGGTCTTGATCGGGGTGTCGGCGAAAGACTCGCTGCGGATCGTCGCGTCGGGGTAGAGGCCACGGGAAATTGAGGCTGTCAGCGGATCAAGCTCTACGCCGGTCATCCGGGCGCCTTCCGGGGCGAAACCAATGAACGTTCCCGCGCCGGATCCGGGTTCCAGCACCTCTCCCCCGGTGAAGCCGAGCCGGTCGACGGCGGACCAGATTTCTTTTACCAGGGCGGCGTCGGTGTAATACGCGTTCGTCGTGGTCCGCGACGCTGCGGCATACTCGCGGTCGCTCAGGACTTCCTGCAGCTGGGCGCGCTCGGCCGCCCATTCGGCCTTGTCGAACAGCTGAGGCACCGCTCCCCAGCTGGACCACCGCGCCAGGGAACGCTGTTCTGCCTCGGTGGCCGGCCTCTGCTGGTCCTCCAGCTCCCGGACGATGCGGATTGCTTCTACGTTTGCTGCGAAGCGGGCTTTCTGTCCCGAGGGGGCAAGGTCAGTCTGGGATGCAGGGCGGAACCGTCCGGCCACCGCAACCGCTGCCGGCTCAGGCTGAGGTTCGGCCTCTAGTTCTCCTCGTCCTCCTGGGCCCCGTAGGTCGGCTCCATCTCCTCCGGCTCCGCGGGAAGGCTGGCGTAGATCATCTCCTGGTACACCATCTCGCGTGCCTGGAGCTTGGCCATGTTCGCCAGCCCGATGTACTCCAGCGGCGGTTCCGATCCCCTGGTTGGTGTCAGCTGTTCGCTGAGGTCCCAGATCGCCTGCTGGATCTCCTCCCCCAAAGTCGAAAAGTGTGTCTCGGGGTCCGCTATCTGCGCGAAGCTCTCCGGGTCGTGATTCTTCATAGTTTCCATGGCGTGTCTGCCGTGCTCGTTCATTGACTACCTCTTCCGGTTCGGCCCACAAGGACTCCAGACTCAGCTGACCCTCAATGTGGTTCTTAGATTTCCTCGGTGCCATGTGTGTGCGCCGTCCCCCTCCGTTTGCCTCCACGCTAGCGAAGGCACCGATGGATTAACAGCCGCACCCTTACTCCTCCGGTGCGCGGAGCGTTTCCGCTGTGGTGCGAGGTCCCGGCCGGCTGTTGCTTCTTCGTCCGTTTCGTACCATGCATCCGGTAGGCGGGAGCAGTATCCGCTGTTCCCTAACAGACATAATCGGTTTCAGATGGGCTTTCCTCCGACACCAACAACGCCCTAGACGGCGTACAGTTTTACGATTTCCAAAGGAATTCGGAATCCCTTCGCCCGTTGGTAGCTGCTGATGCTCATGTCGTAAATTGGCTCCAGCAATTCCTCCGCATCTTCCGGAAGTTCACCCGAATCACGAAGTGCCTGGGTCGCCCGGTTAGTGGGACGCGTGAACCCCTTGAGACTCCGGCTCTCGTCGTAGGCGCCGAGTTCGTAGACGTCTTCTCGACTGACTGCTCCACCATGCTCAATGGCGAACTTCACAACCTTAATCTGCACGTTCGCCCTAGAACCGGCGAGCAGTTCAAAGGCCTTCTCAACGAGTTCCTTGGTCCATCCCGTAATTTCGATCTCCTCATCCGACGCGGTGTCGATGTCGACCTCGAGCGACTTGATCGCATCCATCAGCCGGTCGATGCGACCATGCGACCACCCAGTGACATTCGTGACGACATGCAGCTCAGCGCTGGTACTCTTCAGTTCTCTCATAGCAACTTCTTTCAGTGTGGCTGGGCCTAGTCGTACTCCTAGGCGGTTCGGAATTTAGTTTCAAACTGTACACGTTACAGATGCAACTGTAACAGCAGGAGTTGCGATGTGCTCCGCGTCAGCCAAAGTAAGAATCCCGACGCGGCGTCTCGGCAAAGGATCCTTTATCAAGACAGGAGGGCCGGCTCATCTTAGGCTGGTCGAAAACCCGGTAATCCCGGAGTGTGACTGTTGGTTCTGATTGGGATTTTTCGCAGCTCGGTTTGGCGGTTTAGCTGATTCCTATGACGAGGGTGGAGCGTCCGGCTTCAATTACGTCGTGATCCAGGACCACAGGGACGGACTGATCCAAGACCGCCCACGGTCTCATCGGAATCGTCCGGTGAGGGATCCTCAATCGGAACCCGCAATCACACGGTGCTGAACGCAACTCGGCACCGCTCGCGCATCGACCGTTGTCGGCAAGGGGCGATCAAGCCCTCATTTTGTAGACTGTGCAGATGAAGGATGATGACCTCACGCCCTACGAGCAGGCGGGACGCAACCTCGGTGAGCCCGCTGGATGGCAGTTGGCTGAGGATGAGGGGCGTCTAGAGGCCCAGGACGTCCTGCAGCGACTCGCCAGCATGGCGTTGTATGAATTCGGCGAGAACAAAGACGACTGGCCAACGGCCTTCGACGAAGAGGGATTCCTCACCTCTTTAACTGCGGAGGGGAAGAGTTTCGATGGTGGCATCAGCATTCGCGTGTGGCCGAATGACCATCCGCCGCCACATGTGCACATCCTGAAGAAATCTGAGCCGGACAGCGAGTACGTGAAGATCAACCTCGAGACTGGCGAATCCGAGGGCGCCCTTCCGTCCTGGGCAAACCAGAAGCAGCTCAAGAACATCAAAGCGCTCATCGTCAAGCACCATGAGCTTTTCGTGGGCTGGTGGCAGAAGAATCATGGAGACACCGTCACAATCCTCGACTAGAGCTTCGGTTCGTCGTCTTGTACGAAGGGGCATCCCTCTACGGGATGGAAGTCGGCCCGCCGACCGGGTAGAGGCTATCCAGCCGGCTCACGATGAGCAGAGTGAAAGCGACAGTGAACGGGCGGGGCCAATAGTGGGCCTGACCGTTCCCAAAGATTGACGCGGCTTGTAGCCTCAGCACATGAGCGAGGCTAACGGGTCCAAGAGGTTGCAACCCAAGATGACCCGTGGCGGCTTTCGGGTTCAGTTTGTCTTGTGGTCGCTCTGGACCGCCTTGCAGTTGGTGATGGTTGTCGGGAATCTGGTCATGGGAACTGTTTGGGATCTGGGGGATTACCTTTCACTTGCAGGGTTGATCCTGGGCGCGGCGTTCCTTGGTTTCCTTGTGTACGTTCGTCGTCATGACGGCCATTTCTGGGAAGAGGAAGAGGCCAAAAGAGCTGATTGGGACCGGCGGGGGCGGGCACTCTGACCCAGGTTAACCGCAGCGATCGACTGACCCTCGCTCGCCGCTATCTCTTTGAGATCCCGGGGTCCAAATAGCCAAACGCTCTGCGGGACACACTCAAGCGCAACGTCGCTACTCGTGCGACGACTAGCCTGAAGGGATGAAGAAGCTGGCTGTCATCACGGGTGCCAATCGAGGACTGGGGCGTTCCCTGGTGCAAGAGTTCTCGGCGTCCAGTTGGAACGTCATGGCCATCACGCGTTCACCCGAGGTCCTGAAAGCCCGAGCCGGGTCTACGGACGTCGTAACGGTCCAGCAGGATGTGCGGTCCGAACCCGGCCCTGAGTTGGCTGAAGCTCTGAACGGCCGCCCAGTGGACTTGCTCATAAACAATGCCGTGCAGGGAGCGCCTCATGCGGAGCTGGGAACTATCCGGGCTGAAGGGGTCCTCAACGCCGTCGATGTGAACGTCGCTGGTCCGCTGCGCCTGGTGCAGTTCCTGTTGCCGAATCTGCTTGAGGCACCTGATCCGATCATCATCAACGTGTCGTCGCGACTAGGGTCTCTGGCTGCCCAGGCAAACCGTGATTTCTCCGGTCTCTCGACGAGTTACGCGTACAAAATTTCGAAAGCCGCTCAGAACATGCTGACCGTCTCCCTAGCCCAGGACCTTCATGGCCGTATCCCGCTGCTGGGCAGTTCACCCCGGCAAACTGGCAACAGCCATGGGTCAAACTGACGCGTCCAAGGATCCGCGATCGGCCGCTCGCCAGATGCGCGAGCTCGTTGACTCAGGGGATCGGGCGTCGCCGCGCTTCTGTTCCCTTGGGGAGCAGGACCTCCACTGGTAGCAACATAAGGAAGCGGTCCCTGATCAGGGCCCGCTCAGGGATCCTCGAACGGACCGGCCTACGGACGAGGTTCCTAGAGTTTCTGACAAACTGGCCGCATGACCACGATCTTCACGCATAAGCCGACAATCGAGGGCCAACGCGTCAAACTGCGACCGATTCAGGCTCAGGACGCACCTACAGTGCATCGGATGCTCCAGGACGCAGAAGCTGCAATTCTGACCGGAACAGTGCACTCCAGCAGCCAGACAACGCTGCCGTGGACTGTTGATGACCTCCGCGAGACGTACGAACGCTGGAGCTCCGCCGATGACCGTCTCGTCCTCGCCGTGATCGATCAGGCGACGAACGCGATGGTTGGAGAAGTCGTGCTCAACGACTGGAACGAGTTGAATCGCTCATGCGGCTTCCGTGCTTTCCTTGGCGCCGAAGGCCGCGGCCGGGGGCTTGGCAGTGAGGCGACCGAGCTGATTGTCAGGCACGGCATACACGAGCTTGGTCTTCACCGAATAGCTCTTGAGGTTTACGCCTTCAACCCGCGCGCCCGGCATGTCTACGAGAAAGTAGGGTTCCGCTACGAAGGAACGGGCCGGGACGCGCTGTGGTTCGACGAGCAATGGATTGACGTCCACTACATGTCGATCCTTGAAGCCGACGTACCACTGAGTCAGTAGAGGATCGGCTTGCGGGACGCAGCCAGGACGCGAAGCACCGCGAAAACGACGACATTGAGCGGAGCTGTCCACAGCAAACCCTTTTGTAAAGGACACAGATTACAATGGCGTCGAGCAGCTACAACC
Organism: Arthrobacter sp. V1I7; assembly: GCF_030817015.1. Taxonomy (NCBI): domain Bacteria; kingdom Bacillati; phylum Actinomycetota; class Actinomycetes; order Micrococcales; family Micrococcaceae; genus Arthrobacter; species Arthrobacter sp. V1I7. Next base: position 19,581 of record NZ_JAUSYS010000002.1, on the reverse strand, counting down.
CGAACAGGTAGGACTCCCGGCATGGCCCACATCAGCGTCCCCGCCTTCGGCACCGTCATGATTTTTCGGGTTCCCGAGGATGCCGACATGAGCGGATTCAGTTTCGCCGGCTTCCGGAACCGTGCCGATGCTCAACAGCAACTCAACACCTACCTCGAGGGCCTGGGCTACGACGTGAGCCAATCCTATTTGTGGTGATCGTGCCGGATGACGGTAGGGGTTCCGGACGCACGAGACCCCGGCCGCCGCTCTCTCCCCTTCAGCAGCACCTGTCGAGGGTGTCTCCTCGGCCGATCGGCTTACGGACGGTCAAGGCATTCTTCGTCCCAGTTGGTGGCAGACTAGCGTGGTGCATGTCACTGAAAAATACGTTTCAAAAATGCGAAATCTGGCCGTCTCGGATGTCGATCTAGAAGTAGACGCTCGTTTCGTCGACATGCTCATCCCCCGCGGAGCGCGAGTGCTTGACCTAGGCTGCGGTATCGGCTCTGCCGTCAAAGCGCTGAGGCAGCGTGGGCACGAGGCCTATGGAATTGATCCATCGGAGCCTGCACTTCAGGTCGCCGCCGACCTGTTCGATGCAAGTTGGTACCGCCAACTGAGGGCCGAAGATGCCTCCAGGTCTTCCTTGGAAGAACTTGGGCTGCCGCTCAGCTACGAGTGCGTCCTCATGGCCGGAAACGTACCAGCCTTCCTGACTTCCACTGAGTTGCAAGCGGCCTTCCACAACACGGCCAGCATCCTCACTCCTGCGGGCCTTCTAGTAACCGGTACCTCAACCAACTCACGCGGCGGTCCTCGTGATCAGGACGAAGCCGCAGACGCTTCGGGCCTAGCCCTTCACAGCCGGTATTCGAACTGGCACGTGAGCCCATTCACCGACGACCCCTGGTGCGTGAGCATCTACAAGGCTCCGGGAATCCCTGCAACATCTGAGGGGCCGGATGGCATGTTCATCCTGCGTTCCTGGAACCCTTAAAAGCCGTACCTCTGAGGGATCCCTCAGCGGACATATGTGAGGGCGTTCCTGGCATCGGACCCAGGCGAGGAGGCCACGCCAGGCCTACTTCGCCCTGAAACGGAGGAAGAGTGGGGATACGACGCCGTAGATGATCTTGGCGTTATCAACAATTGAGTTGAGGGCCACGGTCGTGCGACCCGTCGCGTGATCCACCTCCTCGGCTTTCTCGGCCAGGACTTGGGCGACCTTGACGACATCGATTCGGAATCGTTGCTTCATGCTTACTCTCTTTTCTCCTGAGGGGACCCTCGGCACTCGCGAATCGAGGGAACGGCTGGTAGATTACACAGTACACAAGGTAATTGTGCTGTGAAATCGAAGATACACGATGCGCTAGGAGTTGTCAGGTGAAATCCGGTTCGAGTTCCGCAATAGCTTTCGGGACCGTGTTGCAGGTTGTGAGGAAAGGCTTGCCGAGGAACCAATCCGATGTGGCTGCTTCTTTCATCCCCAAGTTATCCGTTGCTGCTGTCTCAATGGCCGAGAGTGGAAACCGTCCGCCCAAGACCGAGGCGGTGATCCGCGGCTACGCTGATGCGCTGGAACTCGATGCCGATGCACTGCTTGAACTCTGGTGGGCCTTGCAGGGGATGGTTGAGGACCCGACGGACGAGCGCCCGATCCGCCGATGGTGGCGCGAGCTGGAGGCAAGTCCTCAGCTCCAGTTCGACTATCAGGACGCGAAAGATTTGGCTGAGGACGAATCGCGTTGGATCGGCGAGAAGTGCGCTCCTATGGTGGACTCCCTTGTGCTCGCCGACCGGATCTGCACAATCCTTAGGGGCCTGGTGGGTGACACTTGGCTGGTTGACTACAAAATTCAATTTGGCCTCAGCGACCCTATCGACGCCTGGCCGGCGACAGTCAAGATCGAACTGCGGTCGGTTCCGAATGAGGGCGACTTGGGGAGGGGCCAAGAACTGGTCGGCACCTTCTCATGTCCGGAACCCGTGACGCGACCTGTCACGCCGGATGTGACGATACGACCCAATTCCGAGACCATCTCGCCAGACGTGGCATGGATACTCTCATCGGTCGAGGCAATGCCTGTCCGGGAACGAGCAGCTGTCGCCGGATTCATCCACGGACTGCGGCAGGGAGCTAGCCTCTACCCCGAGGCCCCGATGCCCCCTCACCCTGCCCGATAGACGGTCCGTTAGAGGAACCTCATCCGGGACGCTGCAACGTTCCGGTAGCGGATCTTTTTACGCGACGTTACCAGCAGCTGGGCCGGGACCTTTGTCAGCTATCCGCTAGTGGAATCGGGATGGGTGTGATGTCGCCTTTGATCACAATGCCCATGTTGGCCGCCTCGGCCCGGAGCCACTTGTGGCCTTCGTCGCCAAGGTACCGGAGGTCATCTCGGACTTCGATGGCGCCACGACGCCCTGGTCGGATTACCCAGCCGACCACGTCTTGGCCGCCCCGCGGGTACCCGGCTCTGAGTGCGGCTCGATGGATGTCCTTCGCGGTGGCTCCTGTGCCGAGTTCAGCGTTCAGCCGGGCAACCGCGCCTAGGAAGGCAACCGTGACCATCTTGTCCTCACCTTCCGAGCCTCCGTGTTGCTTGAGCCGAGGAGTGATCGGTGGTTCGTCCAGGAGCGGGTCGTACTCCGTTTGTGAACCGGCACCCGATGCGAAGACCTGCTGCGTCGACGCTTGCGCTGATCGGTCGACCTCGTGGCGGTCATCCAGCACGTGCAGAAAGGCGCGAGCGGCCGCAGCCAGCGCATTGGTAAGACGGGCTATTTCATTCATATCGAAATCCTCGTTTCTCAGGAGGCTCCAGACGTCCTCCTAGGACACTGTAGAAGGCTCTAGAGTCACTGTCAATGCCTTGGGCTTGGTACGGCCCGTAAGCCGGCCCTCGACCGGTGGCACACACCGCTGAACTGCATCATTGCGAGCTGGGGCCCACCAACGTCCCGTAAGACCCGTCCGGTGAAGCGACCGGTGACGGGGGGGGTGAAAAGAACGCCGGCGAGGCCCGATGCGCTGGCCAGGGGCGGTGCCGGCCGCTGTTTGTGCAGGCGGTTCTATTGCGACTTCAGGAGCTTCGCGCCGTCGGGCCGCAGCTCCCCGCTCGGGGAGACGTGGCGGTAGAGGGTTTGGCGGGTGACACCCAGTTCCGTGCAGAGGGCACCGACCTTGGTTTCCTTGTGCCCCATGGCGGCCATGGCCAGGCGCACCTTGGCCGGGGTCATCTTGTACGGGCGGCCTCCGGTGCGTCCGCGGGCCCGTGCCGACGCCAGGCCGGCGACGGTGCGCTCGGAGATGAGGGAGCGTTCGAACTCGGCCAGGGCGGCGAAGATCCCGAACACGAGCTTTCCCGAGGCCGTGGTGGTGTCGATGGCAGCGCCCTCGCCGGTGAGGATCTTTAGCCCGATGCCGCGTTCGGTCAGGTTGTGGACGGTATTCACCAGGTGGCGCAGGTCCCGGCCCAACCGGTCCAGCTTCCACACCAAAAGGGTGTCGCCGGCATTCATGCCCTTCAGGCAGGCCGCCAGTTGGGGGCGGTCGTCCTTCTTCCCCGAGGCTTGGTCCTCGTAGAGCTTCAACGGGTCGACGCCCGCGGCCAGCAGTGCGTCGCGCTGCAGGTCGGTGCTCTGCGACCCGTCTGCCTTCGACACCCGCATGTAGCCGATCAACATGGCTTGGACCCCCTGTCATTTATACGTTCGTTTAAATGACACCACTCCCCCAATCCACGGAAGTCGGCGTCAATGTCACTTTACCCGTCATCTTATCTACGTCTTGTAGACGTGACCGCGACGAAGATTGAGTGACACGACAATAGCCGCCCACAGAACATGCATAAAGGGTCGTTTTTGCTGACGTTCCGATAACGTCTTCCGCGGCCGGCATCAGGCTTGGCTGCTAAGGAGGCTCCAGGGATGTTAGCTACAAACCGCTCCATGACGATGAGCCCGTGGCTCGAGCATCCTGGTCGAACAAACGAGTTGAGGGGATGTCGTGATTGAACCGACAGAGGATTTGGTCCGGCCAGCCTAGGGTGTTGCGGACGGTTTGGGCTCTGCCTTCTCCTCGGGAAGGTCAAACGTTGCAGTGTAGCCAGCTCCATCCCATTTCGCGGCCAACGTCACTGACCGGCAGACAGCGTCCGGGAGCGTGATGGCAGTTACGCTGGCACCAGCTACGCCCAGTACGAGTGCGTCCACATGTTGGTCACAACCCACCACCTTCTTGTAGAGGGCTGCGCCGGCAGGACTCTTAGGCGCATATATCTGAATTTTGTCGTGTGTCGTCACTGCAACGGGCGAGGAAGGCACTCCGCGCGGTTGAAGGGCTGCCGCGTAGGTGACTATCCCGATTGCAGTCGCTGCCCCAAATAGGGTCATCAGAAAGGCAGTGACCGCGAAGTTCCGCCGCAGACGTTGAAAACTCGCTACCTCGATAAGCGAGTGCAACCGGGCGTCGTACCAGGTCGCCTTTCTATTCGCAGCTTTGTACTTAGCGTATGCGGCCGAATCGTCTGGTGCGGCAGCAGCGGCGTCGGCTTTATCTCGCTCGTCCTTCAGCGCCAGGTCAACGGCGGCGCTAAACGACGCTAGGTCGTCAAACCCGGCGAGATAACCGTTGGACTTAGCACCAACAGTTTTATACGCATCCATAAATCCAGGGCGGAGCAGCCCTCGCCACCACCGTCCCTTCTTGTTATCAAGCGATAGCATCTCGTCCATTGACACAGCAGACGAGGAAGAAAGGCGCATCGCAAGCGCGAGCATCACGACCACGCCCAACGTTGCAGTCAATGCTCCCTTAACAGCGACAGCAAAATTCGGTGATTCTGGGTCCAATGTGCTCAAAGCGGTGAGGCTTAGCCCGGCAACAACGGTCACAGCGACCGCCCCAAGAGATGCCACGAAGACTCGGGCCGTCGAACGAAGTCGCTCAGAAGCTTCTCTCCAAGGAGACGCCGGAAAAGCGGCCTCCGGCTTCGGCTCCTTTTCGTCAGACATCTCGGTTTGGCTCACCCAAGGCCCCGACACCACCGTGCCGTACCGGGGGACGATCATCGACATCTCCAGCATTGGTGCCCGTACCACTGGTCCAAGTCGGTTCGGATGGCTTGATTGGCCGGAGGACAAGGACAAACTTGTCGCCCGGTCTCACCTCCGCATCCAGTGTGTCAGCCATTTGCAGTCTGGCCACACCGGACTCCGTGACATCAACAGTCAGCGTCGTATCACGGTCCACACTGACTTGAAAACTGTTTTCCGCCATGAAGACCCCTGTCCCTCCGCATTTCCTCGCGGTGAACCTCTAACAGTGTTCACTGTTTCTAACAGTGTTTCACTGTTATGGCACAGTTAGGGGCATCCACAATACTTATTTCCTAGATTAGGGATCCGAGGGCAAGTAGCCACTCGGCGAAGTGTCCGCTTGCGGGCTGCATTAAGCGCCAAATAGCGCAGTGAAAAGCAGGCCCTTTTTATCGGGAAAGTGACACTTTCAGTGGAGGCGGAAACAAGGAAGCAAGGGCAAGCCCGTCGGGAGCTTCTCGAGCTTGCTGACGATCTCCGAGACCTATTCCATTAGTGTCCGCGGGGCTATCCACCGGTAGTCCCTACTGCAAACGGTCGTTATTGACTACCGCCGAATTGGTGTCCGAGCAGCCGGTGAACAACGCCCTCAATCAGCCACTCCCCCCCATTGCGCCAAACCCGCCCCAGAAACCGTCGTTTCTGACTCGACCACCCCTTGCTCTATATTCGAGGAATACCCTCCATAGTGCGGCTCTTGCCAGCTCTAGCCGCTTGCGCAGGGTGTTCCACCCAGCAGTTCGCAACTGAGAGTGGTGGAGAGCAGGGCGCTCCGAGTTAAAAGAACGATGGCGTGATGGAGGATCCGCGTGGCGCTCGAGTCTCAATGATGACCAGGCGGGTCAGCAAGGATTTGCGGCATGATGCCTGTCACCCTGGTACCTGGACTCTCACTTCATCAGCGGCCGCCACTCCCGGCCGTGCACTACGAAGATTTCATTTGGGGATTCGATTGCCGGCGCCTTCGGGTTTCCTCCGCAGGAACAGTGACGCTGCTCGAGTTGAACGCTTCTTTTGGAGTGCTCATTGGAACAGGAGTTTCCCAGCCGGATGCAGGCTGATCGAGGTCTCTCCGCGACACCTGCCTTCTACTGCTCGAACTTTGATGCGGGACATTACATGATGCATTTAGATTGCCCATCGGCTGCGGCTGAGTTTGATCCACGGATTCGCTAAGGAGTCTTATGGGTAACGAACGAGGACATAGTCAGTGGACGATTGCCGTAGTGACTGCGGTCATTGGGCTAGGTGGAGCATTCGGCGGGGCTTGGGTCGGAGGCCAGGCGGCTAGTACTGCTGCAACAAATCAAATCGAGGCGGCCAACGCAGAGCGTTACAGGGAAAGCCGCGCCGAAGCTTATATGGAGCTGATCGATGTACTCGTGGACCTTCGGTCAAGCTGGACGTCTTGGTCCCGAATTTATCCAGCCACGACACCAGACGAGTCCTACACCCAGACATACCTTGTTCCTGTCAACCGCGAACTCACAGCGAACATAAACAAGTTCACTAAAGCAGTTACCCGAATCGAAGCCTTTGGATCAGCCCGCGCCACAGTACTCGCTGGAGACATGAGCAGCTGTGTAAATCGTTTGGCCGATCAGGGCAGAGGCTATGGTCCGTGGGGTGGGCCGAAGCCTCCGACCGCAGATGAGCTGGAAGCGCATAGCAGCTGCCTGTTCAACGGAGCGGTCGAACTAGCCAAGATCGCGGAACAAGAGCTTTCACCCAAAGAGAATCCGGACCTTTCCGTAAACCCGGAGTAGCCACACTCACAGAAACGAAGGGGCAGTGGGCTTAAAGCCTTGCCCGTTCCGGAACGGGTCGTTTTTGATCATGCCGCTTCAATTGAGGAAAAGGGGCGGCGGGGCGGAGCGATATAGAGCTAAACCGTCGGACAGTCGACGTACACTAGCGCCTATGGAAAACGCAGTGATTCAGGGCGATGTCCTTGAGTGGGCGTTAAACGACGCGGGGGTAGATAGAGAAAAGGTCCTCGCATCCCTCGACGCCAAAGAAGTCCTGGGTGCGCGGCTCTCTGGCCCCATTCCTATCTCGTTCGAAGACCTTCAGCGAATTGCGCAGGCGACTCGGCGTTCGGCCTACTTCTTCGCCCTTCCGAAGCCCCCGCGGCGGGAAAAAGAATCAGTTGGCGCAAATTTTCGGGCTCCGGCATCCAATGGTGGCAAGCCAAGACCCCTGAACCCCGACGAACGGGCTGCTGTCCGTCAGGCAAAGCGACGCCAAGACATAGCCGCAAAACTGTCTACAAGTCTTGAATTTTCCCCCGTCCAACTCATGGGACTGCGGCCAAATGAATCACCCCAGCACGCCGCGGCGCGCGCAGCCGAGTGGCTTGGTTGGGACCGCAGAACGCAGTACACACTGCTGAAGAGCAAAACCAAGGTCTTCGTCGCCCTCCGAGAAGCGCTGGAAGCGCGCGGTGTCCTCACAAATCTAATCAAGGTAGAGGGCGACTCTTTCCGAGGTTTCACACTCCATCACTCGCACGCCCCCTTGATCTTCGTCAACGCAACAGTCAAGAGTCCAGCAGCCCGTTCATTTACACTTCTCCACGAACTAGCCCATCTCCTGCAAGGCGTCGACAAAGCCTGCGGTAAACATGATCTGCAATCCCGTACCAGCTCCGAGGCTTGGTGCAACCGCTTTGCCGCTTCGTTCCTCATGCCTCAAGCCGATCTAAAGCGGTACATGAACAAGCAACTCAAAAAGGACTGGGTTGAAGCAGGAGATGAATATTCGTTGGGGCGTATCTCCAACTACTTCAAGGCCAGTTGGTTCTGCGTGGCGATCCGCCTCAAGGAAGAGGGCTTCGCCGATGACTCTCTGGTCAAGTACGTTTCTGGGGACTTTCAGGAGCAGGAAAAACCAGGACGCGCTCCCGGAAAAACCCGTGCTCAGAAACGACTCGCTGAATTTGGTTACGGTTTCGCCCGACTGGTGGATGCCGGGCTTTCCAGCTCCCGCGTTTCTGAGATGGAGGCGCGTAAGCTCTTCCGCCTGAACGGGGCGGAACTTCGCTCCTTGCTGGCCCTCGGTCAGGGGTCCGACTAGACATGGGCGAAGTCTACGTATTGGATAGCTCCGCCATGGAGACGCTTAATTCCTTGGTCACGGCCGGTCATTCGATCTTCGACAAGTTGGACGAGCTCAATGAGGACGAGTCCATCCTGTTTTGCGACACCGTCAAGGATGAGTGTCGAACGCTGTTTCAGGGCGAAAAAATTGCTATTTGGGTCAACCCCGTCTGGCGTACTTTTCGTGGCCGTGGAGCTGTTGCCTATACGGACTGCCAGGAGGTACTTGCCGAGGTTGAGGACCTCCTGGATGACGATCAGGATGAGTCTGAGGCTCAGGCGCTGAGAACGATGGCCTTGGCCTACAAGTGGGCAGAGCACCATACGGTTGTCGTCGTCTCAGATGAGGAGACGACTCTGGAGGATCGGTGCACCGTCAGGGAAGCGTGCGATGCCCTCCAGATGAAGTGCATGACGGTGGCGGAGTTCCTGGCGCGGATCTGAAATCTGACCCCCTACGGCCTCTCGATCAATCCGTCCTCTTGGGGTACGTAGCGAATGTGCTGTTGCTGGATTTTTTCCAGATAGCCAGCCAACCAGTCTATTTCAGCGTGCTTTCGCTCGCTTAGTGCTTTTAGGGACTCACGAACAAACAAGAGCATGGCAGCACCATGATCAACTCGCACCTGGTCGCCTTTGGGTAAACCAATGGGCTTCCAGGAGCCCGGTCCTGCAGTCGCGGGATCATTGAAAGGATACGTATCTGTTTCTCCAGGGGCCGGTGCGATGGGCATCACGACGCGGTACCCGCCGCCTATTGACGCGTCAGCCACCCCAAAAACGGCAGAATCATTCACCAGGAAAAACTCAGGCCGACACTGAGGTTCTAGGTCAAAAAACCATTTTGCTATGGTTTTCGGCGTTCCGCCAGCTTTGTGTGCGAAGACGGCGAAGGATGGAACTTCGCCCGTGGAGCTCTTGAGCTTCCGGTGCTTTTGCACCTTCTTCGCGATATCGGCAACTTCCTCCGAAGTAAGAGTGGATTTCACTTCGACGCAGAGCAGAACCGATTCGACCGGGAATAGCATCTCCTCTGTCTGCGCAAAGAGTATGGGATGGACCGTGTTCGAGAGAACCAGGGTATCGATTTGAGGCGACGCCCCACCTTCTGCATCGATGATCTCTCCTGTCGCTACCCGGACCGACGGAGGCAGCATTTTCACAAAGAGTGCTCCAAAAGAATCCTCGTTGGCGCGCCCACGTTCCCCGTTATGGTTGATGAGCCCCGCCATCTCGCGTGATTCAATGCCGAGACGTTTGGCTACGGCGGCCCAGTAGCGCTGCACCTTTGGCTCACCCGGTTCCTGCTTCACATCACTAGTCACCACTGCACCTTACAAGTTCCGCCCCCGGAGGGGCCGATAGCAAGTCCTAAACCGTGAAATCGACATCTTAACAAAGGCAGGGCCGGCGTGTGCCGGCCCTGCCCTGGTTTCCCTCTGCAAAGGAAATATGTGGTTCAGCTTAGCTGAATGGTTTGTGGTGCTGCCCCGGGCTCGGTACCTCGTTGTTCCTGGTCCCGCGGCTGATGGTCCACCGGTCGCGTTGTCGCGGTTAATGGCGGTCCGTCGCTGGTGAGTGGCTGCTGTGGTTCGCCCTGGGCGGCGGACCGCCCGACCTCTGGAAGGTTCCTGGCCCTTGCTGGGGTGAGTGGGCCGGGCGGCTGCCTTTGGGGTCGGCCGCCCGGCTCACTGTCCGGTTACTCGGTGTCGGTGGTGTGCTTGTCGATGATGATCTGTTCCACGGCGCTTGCGGTGTAGCCCCAGATGGTGAGCTGGTTCAGGTAGTGGAAGTGCCGCTTTTCGGCGCTTCGCCATGAGTCTTTTTGGATGGTCTTTTCATACCCGGCGCAGATTAGGGCGATCAGGGAGAACTCGGGCCGGGCGGTGGTTTTGGCGGTGTGGTCCCGCAGCGGGTTCCAGCCCCACCGGTCGGTGTCCTCTCCGGTTTTGGCCCCGATCATTTCGGTGGCGACTTTGCCGTCGTAGCTGCTGGCGGTTTCGGGGTCGTGGGTGATGGCGTGGACGGTGAAGTACTGCCAGCCCTTCGGCGCGGTCTTCCGCGACAGCAGGGTCTTCACAAATTCACGCCTGACCTTGGTGGCGCTGTCCATCTCGCGGCTGTTCGCGATCAGGGTCTTCCGCTCGCTTTTCTGTTCCTCGGTCATCGGGCCTTTCTGGGCCTGGGTGCCGCCGTCGTGGCGTTCGTACTTCGGGGTGAAACCGAGGTTCTTCCAGCCGGTGATGACGGGGTTGGCGTTGTGCTGGCCCCGGTAGTCGGTGCTGATCAGGTAGGCGTTGGCGTCCTCGTCGGTGGCCGGTTCCCCGTCGGCCCGCGTGGCGGCCGCGACGTACAGGTTCTCTTCGTTGGCGTAGTGTCCGGCGTCCTCCACGATGGTCTTGCCCTGGGCTTCCAGCTCGGCGATGAGTGCGGCGAGGGCGGCGGCGCGGTCGCGGCGGTCCCGGAGCATCTGCGCGACGTGCAGGAGCTGATCGGGTTCGTCCGCGATCACGGACTCTAACTCCTCGGTCGCGTCCTGGTTCCCTTCAAATTCGGCCATGATGAGCGCTTCATCAATGGTGTATCCCTTGCCGAGGGCGGCGGATCCGGCGTCGGAGGACTTGGCTTTCAGTGCCCCTTCCACGGTGGTCTTGGTGCGTCCGGTTTTCTTGGCGATCGTGGCGGCGGAGACGCCGATCAGCGATAGCTGGTGGTAGGCGTCCGCTTCGTCCGCTTCGGTCAGTTCGGCGCGCTGGATGTTCTCCACGACCTGGGTCACGATGCGTTCGGCTTCCTCGGGGGATTCGATGATCATTACCGGGATGCTGGTGCGCCCGGCTTCGACAGCCGCGCGGGTGCGGCGCTGTCCCATCAGGACGTGCACGGTCCCATCGTCCTTGCGGTGGGCGATGACGGGTTCCAGCACGCCGTGCTCTTTGATGCTGGCAATGAAATCGGCGGTTAGGGCGGCGTCTTTGCGGACGTTGATGTCCACGGTCAGGGTGGCCGGGTCGAGCATTTCGAGGGTGGGTGTGGTGTTCATGGTGGTGCTCCTTTTGCAGAGGATTCCGGTGGGTGGGGCGGCTCAGGTGACCGGCCAGCTTCCCCTTTCCCCCCGACGCTTCTATGTCTGTCAAGCGGTTGGAAACGGGTGCGGGCGCGGACCAAGTTGTTTTGCCGGTGGCGGGGCGGCTCGTCGTGACCGGCCAGCGTCCCCTCTCCCCCATTGTTTTGGCTGCTGGCGAAGCTTGCGGAGCTGTGGCCGACGGAGGCCTGTCTACCCGCAGGGCAAAGGGCTGGAAATTCCCGGAGGAAATCAGCGACGAAGGAGCGCCGCAGGGAAATTCCTGAACCGCAGGCCCCGACGAAGGAGGGGCTAGACGGGCCGGAGCGGACACGTACAATCCGACAGGACAGCAGCCAAAACAAAAACGCTTCTACAGCCCGAGCGAAGCGAGGCCCTTGTCAGGGTTTAAAAGGGCTGAGGCCGGCCCCGTGGGGCCGGCCTCAGTTTTCCCTCAGCAAAAGGAAACCCAGTGGTGCAGCGTCATCGCGGCAGAAACTTACAGGTCCAGCGGGGATTTCTCCCAGGAGATATCAACGATGCGGGCGCCCGGCTGCGGCATGGTCAACATCGAGAGCTCGAGGATGTCCTGGGCCTGGGTGGCATCGGCAGGTGCTGCGTCATCGTCCGTCAGGATGTACTCGTGGCTCATGTGCTGCCCCCAGGCTCTTAGTGGATCGTGTTCCTTTTCCACTGTAGCCCGGCGGCAGGCCGTTGCCCGCTGGTGGTGCTGCGCCCGCGGCAGCGTGATCGGCGGCCGGAGGAGCGCATGCGGGGGAGGCCGCCACCGCACCCAAGGGGCCGGACCGTTTTCCCCGGTCCGGCCCCGTTGCTTTTAGCAGTGCCGCTTATAGGCGGTTACCTGGTTCTTCGCGACCGGGGCGATGGTTCCCCGGCTCACCAGCTGGTCCATCAGTTCCGCGAGCCTGTAGCCCGGCGTATCAGCCAGAGCAAGCCTGAAGTGGTCCGCAGCTACTGACGACTGACCTTTCAGGTACGCCAGCCATCCAATCAAGGTCAGCAGGGGCGCCCGGTAGCCTTCCGGCGCGGCGTCGATGAGATCCCGGGCGGTTTCCTGCGCCCGGTCCACCCGGTTCCAGTCCGGGGCGATACCCTCCCCCATGAGCAGATTCCCGCTTCCCTCGGCGTCCGGCAGCTCCGGATCGATGACATTGCAGAGCAACGTGTCCCGCAGGTCCGGACGCTGGAAGCACGCCAGCAACTCCACCGCTGTCTGCGGATCCGTCCAGCCGTCCCGGGTCAGGGCCTCTGCCCACAGTTCCCGGCCCGGACCCAGCTCCGCGCCGAGCACTCCCGGGAGCGCGTGACGGATCTGCTCCTCCCTGTCTGCCGGGCCTGCGAACGGCGTGTAGCTGGTGCCGGGCGCCTTTTGGTAGCTGCTGCCACGGAACACCAGTTCCGCGTTCAGCTGCCCGTCCGTGATGGATTCCAGCGATTCGGGCGCGCAGCACCCGGCGTCGCTGTCACACAGCAGGTTTTGCCAGTGGGACGGGGTGACCAGCCACGCGTCCTGCAGCGGGGTACCTGCACTGTCCAGCGCCTCAATGACGGCCTCGACATAGTCGTGGAAGGGGCGGGGCTGTCCGAGGGCGAGGGTGCTGGCCGTGTAGATGGCCAGCAGCACCGCCGTGGCCTGAGTGTCCAGCGCGAGGTAGTCCACCATGGTCCGGGCGAAACCGGCGGGTTCCGTGGACACGGGGACGTCGACGCGGAGCGTCGCGCCCAGCGTCTTGCCCCGCATGGTCAGGAACACGAAGGATTCCCGCGGTACGAACCCGAGGGTGTGCGGGATGAAGCCGAGGATGTCGGCCGGGCTGGAGATGCGGATTGCGTCGTTCATGTTGAAAGTCCTTTGCTGAGGATGATGGTGAGCGGGGCGGCTCGTGGTGACCGGCCAGCGTCCCCTCTCCCCCCGTTGTTTTGGCTGCTGGCGAAGCTTGCGGAGCTGTGGCCGACGGAGGCCTGTCTACCCGCAGGGCAAGGGGCGGGAAATTCCCGGAGGAAATCAGCGACGAAGGAGCGCCGCAGGGAAATTCCTGAACCGCAGGCCCCGACGAAGGAGGGGCTAGACGGGCCGGAGCGGACACGTACAATCCGTCAGGACAGCAGCCAAAACGTCGTAGAGAGAACAGGGCCAGGGGCGGCGGAGCCCTGCGGAGCCGGCACTGGACCCACAGCCGGCCGCGCCAGCGGACGCCCTTTTCCTGGTGAGCCCTGCGAACCCTCCATCAGCACCCCGAGTCTCCATTCGGCGTCCCTGGCTTCGGCGGCCGCGCGCCCCCGGTCGCCGGCACTGAGTATGCGAATGGCGGTCCGCCGCAGCCGACCCACCGCGCAAGTCGGCCACGACGGCGGACCGCCAGCGGTGACCGCCCCGGCAACGGGACGGCCACCTGAAGGGACTAGCCTGCGAGCAGTTCGGCCAGTTCGACCGCATCGGACACCAGCACCGCCGCGCCTTCTTTCAGGAGCCGGTGGCATCCTGCCGAGTTGGCGCTGTGTACGCTTCCGGGGACGGCCGCGACGTGCCGGGCAATAGTCTCCGCGTGGTGGGCGGTGTTCAGCGCCCCTGAGCGCCAGCGGGCTTCCACGACGCAGGTAACGCCTGCGAGGGCGGCGATGATGCGGTTTCTCTGCAGGAACCTGTGCCGGGTCGGGGCGGAACCGGGCGGGAGCTCTGAGAGGGTCAGGCCGTTGCTGCGGATCGCGGCTGCGAGGTCCGCGTTCCCTGACGGGTAGTCCCGGTCAAGGCCGCCGGCCAGTACCGCGAGGGTTGCCGGTCCTTCTCCCTGGCTTCCGGCCAGCGCGGCCCGGTGCGCGTGCGCATCGATGCCGTAGGCCAGCCCTGAGATCACGCAGATTCCACGTTGGGCCAACCCGTATGCCATGTCTCCTGTAACGGAGGCGCCGTAGCTGGTCGAGTCCCGGGAACCGGTCAGGGCCACACACTTCGAAGGTGCCGGGATGCCGTTGTCGATGTTGCCCCGATACCAAAGCCCGTACGGGGCGTCGGGCAGATCGTCCAAGCCTTCCGGCCATTGTTCATCCCCCGGAATGAGGAACCCGCCGCCCAGGCGTTCGATGGTTGCCAGGTCCTTCTCCGGGTCGACCTCCGGAACCCGCGGAGCCCACCGTCTCAACGCTTCTGACAATTCTTCGACCGTTGCCTCCGGAATGGCGTGTACGGGCTGGGCGCCGGTGGCAAGCCTCAACGCGGCATACGCGCCGAGCCTGCCTACGAGGGCCCGGCCGACACGGTCGCCGGGTTCGAAGAGTCGGGTCAGGGCTGCGCGTGCAATGCGATCGTTCATGTTTCTCTCGTCCTTTGCTGAGGATCCGGTGAGTGGGGCGGCTTTGGTGACCGGCCAGCTTTCCCTATCCCCCGGTTGTTTTTGCCTGCTGGCGGAGCAGCGCGTAGCTGTGCCCGACGGAGCCGGGGCAACCCGCAGGGCAAGCAGTGGATGGGTTGTGGGAGGAAATAAGCGAAGCGCCGACACGAGGCATCGGCTGCGCAGCCGTCCGCAGGACGGTTGAGCCGGTGGAGCGGGCACGTACGATCCGGAGGACAGCAGCAAAAACAGAAAAACGCTTCGACAGCCCGAGCGAAGCGAGGTCCGTGCAGTAGACCTGGGCGCTAGCTGGGCAATGTCCGGAAACCGGAGTCCTCAGGCAGGGCGTGGTTTCCGGTCTACGTTGTGGTGCTCTCGCGTGCAGCGCAGGCTTGCTGGTGGCGGTAGAGCATTGCGCGGCTCCAGCCAACGAGACGCACGGCGTCCTCGGCGGTGCGCCCTTGAGACGCGGGTGTCCTGGGAATGGCGGTCTTTTTACAGCCTAAGTCGCACTCTTAACAGGGAGCGCCACATCGGTCTTCACATGATGCGCCTTTGGAGCTCGCGGTACACCGTCGTCCGGGATACCCGGAACAGTTCGGCCAGTTCGGCCTGCGTATGCTCACCGGCGTCGTGCAGTGTCAGAAGATGCTTCCGCTGCGTCTTGGACAATTTTGGCTGCTTGCCTTTCAGTCGGCCCTTCGCTTTTGCGACCGCCATGCCCTCGCGGGTGCGCGCCCGGATCAGATCTGCCTCAAACTCGGCCACCATTCCCAGGACGTTGAACAGCAGCCGGCCTACGGGGTCAGTCGGATCGTGGGTGCTGCCGCCGAGACTGAGGACTACCCCTTTGGCCGTCAGCTCGTCGGCTATATCCCGGGCATCGGAAAGGGAACGCGCCAAACGGTCCAGCTTGGTCACCACCAGCGTATCGCCGGCTCGGCATGCCGCCATCGCTTCACGGAGTCCAGGGCGCACCCGGGTAGATCCCGTCAGTCCGTGATCGACGAAGATCTGCTTCTCTTCAACACCAAGGGCAAGGAGAGCGTTTCGTTGGGCGGTTAGGTCTTGGTTGTTTGTCGAGACCCTGGCATAACCGATCTTCATTCCAGTCATGAGGAACAGGGTTGCAGTAATCCCCCCGTCACCGTGCATTTGATCGTGCGGGTCTTACGTACGTGGCCCAGGCCAGTAACTGCACGGGACGTGTGGCACGTTTCCGGGGCACGGCGATCGACCGGCTTACGGGAACGAGGGAAGAGCAGGCACAACGCCGAGAGATTCCGTTTTGGCGTAGGCACTCTCGGTATTGACGGTGGTGCAAGGATGATGAGATGTCCTTCTTTGATGATCTTCCGGCCCGGCCCGAGAGGCCACGCCAGCCGAAGCCCGTGCCACCCGTCTGGGCAGGTCCGCCATCGGATGAACTGCCCGCCGTTGTCTCATTGGGGCAGTTCTTTCACCGGTCCGCACAGATGGTCATGGCCGCAAAAAGTGTCGAAGTTTTCTCCACAGGTTGCTTGATTGAGGTCGTATGGTCTGTCCGTCGGGCGGATGAGTCAGACAGTGACTGGAGCAGAGTCATTGACCAGTGCTTCAATCGTGGCCCCTACAGATTGGATTCGGACAACGGCCGTGGTGGCGCCCTTCGCTTCGGTGTTGCCTTTCCCGACGGACGGAAGACGACGACCGCTCAGTTGCACCCAGGGATGTTTGAAGGAGAGGAACCAGTAACGGGGCCGGTATTGATGTCGGCGGGCGGTGGAGGCGGATCAAGCAATGACGACGAACTGTTCTGTTCAAACAAGTTCTGGCTTTGGCCGTTGCCCCTCGGCGGGGACACACGAGTCGTGGCGCAATGGGAGGACCTTGGCCTGAAAGAGGAATCCGTTCTCATCACCGGCGAACAACTGGGAACGGCGGCCGCAAACGTGCAGAAATACTGGGTTACCCCGCTTCCTGAACCGGGAGGATGAGCATGTCGGCTCTGGTGTTTGGTGTAGTCGTCATGCTCGGGGGCCTATTTGTCTTGGCAATCTCCAACCCGCTAGCCAAGCTGGTGACTAACTGGAATCTCTTCATCCATCAGGACCCAGGCGTTCTGGAGGCCTATAGAAGTAGAAAACGTCGCGGCATACGACTGGTTGCGAAAGTTTTCCTGGTGTGGGAGGCGGCTTTATTATCGGGGGCCTTATTGGGTGGAATCTAGAGCCCCATAGCCCGCCGGCGACCTCCAGCCTGGAGATATTCCGATGAATCAGGCCCTGCGTCAAACTCGTCGCCGTCCTTCGGCTCCCTGATTTCGGGAACCACCCTGGCGTCCGGACTTCGACGTGTCCCGTGCTCGGCCTGTAGAGCATTCGCTGGCACTGGCCAGCGTCCTCGGTGGCCTTGGACCGTGGCTGGAGTCGTAGAAGGGACTGCTGAAAGGTTCGGTTACGTGGACGAGGGGATCTCAACGAGATACCGGCGGGCGACGGTCAGCGGATCGCTGCGGTTACCCTGGGTCAGAGTGGCCCGCCCCCGGAATGGTCTGTTTTGGGATGTGACCATGTGGTTTACGCTCTGGTCATGACAAGCAGCACGGAAGCACGGTGAGTTCCGGGGAGAAGGGACGGAAGCCACCATTCGAGGTGCTCTTCGCTGTTTGGGTGATGATGGCGGCCATAGCAGCGTTTGGCGTCCTTGGCGTTCTGGCCATCGTAGAAGTGGCCAAGGAACCGAAACCGGCATGGGTTCCTTGGCTCTTCGGATTCATCTTGATCCTACTTTCCGTGATCGCCGCCAGCTTCGTGCAAACCCTCAAAGACGGCGATCGGACCATGCGGTAATACTTGAGCCTCGCCGTCCCGCTGTGGGTGTTCGGCTTCTCCTGGCCGCCGTCTTGGAGTTGGCTGCCCTTCCTGGTCCCGATTGCTATTGTTGGCCCACTTTGGCTGCCGCGGGCTCGTCGTTTCTTCGACGAAGCCTCGGATGCGTCCTCTATCGATACTGCGGGCCCGCGTGCGCCCGGGCCTACTCCATGAATACGACGGGAAGTATTTCTCGAACCGCCGGCATCGTTCCCACTGGGCTCCTCCACTGCTGCATCGGTTCCGCCGGGAAAAGCGCCCGGTGAAGGATCCATATACGGACATGTCAGCTACTGGTTCACTCAGCGGTTACGTTGGTAGCCAGCGTTACGAGGTCGGTTCGTCGTCTTCGTACCGATACTCGTGACGGAGGGCTTTGACCAGCTTGTGTCCGGTGAACAACGAGAGGCCTGCACCGATGAAGAGCGCTACTGCGCCAAGAATGTTCAGGCCCGTCGGATCGCGTAATAGTACAAGTCCGAGGACCACCAAGAGGACAGCAAGGTAGGACCACTGGCTCCGAAGCCACCAAGTGCCGCGGCGCACAGCGGGGTGATTTCGTGCGTCCATCACTGTATCCCCGTCATGAATGAGACGCTATCAGGGCTTCCCCCCTGTATGTACGTCTGCACACTTGGGGATCCTTTACCGGACACCACCTGAACCGTAAATCAAACTGAAGCCCGGCATGCTCAACCGGTGCCCTTATTCCGCAAGGGTCTGCCCCGGCAACGTGGGGGCTGGGGCCGGTGCCTCGGTGGCGTAAAGGGAGTTGAGTTGGCGGTAGAGGATTCGGGCGATGTAGCGCTTGAGGGATCTGCGGATTTCGCGGTAGCTGCGGCCTTCTTGGGTGCGTTTGGCGACGTAGTCCCGTGTTCCGGGGTCGTGGGCCATCCTGGTCATGGTGATGGTGTGCAAGGCTCGGTTGAGGCGCCTATCACCGCCCCGGTTGAGCCTGTGCCGGACAGTGTTACCGCTTGAGGCTGGCAAGGGATTTACCCCTGCCAGTGAGGCGAAGGCAGCTTCGCTTCGAACCCTTCCTGGATGCGACCAAGCTGTCAGGACGGTAGCGACTGTGACAGCCCCGGCGCCCACCATCTCCAACAGCGGTGCCGCGGGGCTTTGCTGGATCAGCTCTGTCATGCGCTTCTGGTTCGCAGTCAGCTGGGTGGTCACTTCGAGAACGCGGCGCGCCAACCGGACTGCTTCCTCGCGCGCGATCGATAGTTCGATCTGTTCCTGTCGTTCCCGCCATCTGGTGATCGTGGCGATCTGGGCGGGAACCAGCGGTTTACGAGCGTCGATTCCCAGATCGTGTGCCCGGAGTAAGGCGATGAGTGCATTGACATTCATTGTTCGTTCCCGGGTCAACTGATCCCGGGCTGCGCTCAAGATCCTGAGTCCGGCACGGGTTCCTTCATCCCGGCGGGGGACTCGAAGCTGGGACTCCTCTAAGGCCAGGACTGCGGTTCCGATGGCTGCGGCGTCTAGCGGGTCGGATTTGCCGATCGCCCGGCGCCCTCGGGCGTTCATCCGTGGAGCTTCGGCGACGTCATAGCCAGCGTCGGTTACTGCCCTGGCCAGACGTGCCCCGTAAGAGCCGATGCCCTCAACGGCCCATAGACAGGCGACATCGCCGTCTGTCCGTCGGCCGACCCACGCAAGTGCCCGGGAAATCCCTGTCGAGGTGGTCGGAAACTGCTCGCACGCGACCTGTTGCTTGGTACTGGCCTCGATGATGGCGTAAGTGTGGGTGCGGGCGTGGCAGTCCACGCCGATTACAAATGGGCGGGTCTGCGCAACGATGGTCAACGCGGCCACCCTCCTTCCTTTCGAACGGGCAAGACTGGTCGCATCGCGACCGGCACTGGACCTGGGAAGAGTCACTTCGAGGCAATACTGTGATGAGCCACAACCGCAGAGGCTGGGCAAGCTTCTAATCAAGCCACCGTCGTGGGACAGGTCAACGCCGGTCACTCCACCCAGCGCGGACAAGTCGGGGGAAATGCACCCTCAAGGGGCAATTGTTTTTTCGAGTCACCCGCCAGATAGAACGACCGGCATCAACACTGCCAGCTAGTCCCAGACCAGCCACTGCAAGACTCACAGTTGTTTTTTGGTTGCTGGCAAGC